>NZ_JBFRNC010000061.1:0-9122 GCF_041470825.1 Vibrio sp. 10N.261.55.A10
TTTAAATTGTTAAAGAGCTTAACTTCTTGAGCGTTCCTTTTAAGTAAGGAGCCTCTCGAAGTGGACGGCCATTCTAGCGAATTAACATTCAGTGTCAAACACTTTTTGAAAATTAATTTTTTGTCGCTTTCCGTCTTACTGATTCTTGCTGAAGCCTTGTGGCGTCTGCCGTCTCAGTGGTGTCGCATTATAGGGAACCCTCTCAGCTTAGCAACTACTTTTTCATGAAAAATGAATAAATAGGGGTTAACTGCCTAATAGTTCACCTAAACGTAAAAAAGAGAGCATTTCTGCTCTCTTTTTGCTCAAAATCTAAGGGTATTGTTAGATAAATGCGTAAGCATCAGCGTACATATGGTCACGCTTTGCTTCTTTATTCTGAGTAAATAGGTCTCTTGCAGCGCCCGCCATTTCAAAACGACCTGCAATATAGATATCGAAATCAGCTAATGATTCGAAACTTTGCATAACAGCCTCAAGCACATTACCTGTTTGGCCATGCCAAACTTCCGGTGCTTCTTCTACTACCGGTACAAAGTGCACATTGCTATGCTTTTCTGCAATGCCAACCAACTCTTCTTTAGCATATAACTGGCACTCATCTTTTGCGCCCCAGTATAGGTAGATCTCTTTCGAGCTATTTTGCGCGATGCAGTGATCAAGAATAGAGCGCACGTAGCTGAAACCCGTGCCACCAGCAATAAGTAATAGAGGGCGATCGCTTTCTTCTTTGATCCAAGCATCTCCGTGTGGAGCATCAATCGCAATATCGCCATCTTCAGCTTGTGCCTTCTTCATCGCTTCAACCACTTCTAGTGCGTAAGCGTTGTGCTCGGCAGCACCAATGTGCAGCTCAAGCTCACCTTCGTGGCGGCAAGGGCTACTTGCGATAGAGAATGGGCGCTTATCTTTCTCGCCCATTTCAACCATCAGGTACTGGCCCGCTTTAAAAGCGACCGGTGTTTCTGGGTGAAGTAGGATTTGGTAAGTATTACAAGCCAAAGGCTCGATAGACTTCACTTTACATTTAATAGTCATGTTCTTCCTCTTACTAACCCTTAATCGGCAAAGGTTAGAACTAAATTACTTTCTGCAAATGCTTGGCAAGCAAAAATCCAGCCTTGTTGCTGCTCTTTCTCTGTGAGCATGGGTTCAAGGTGGTAACTCACTTGCCCTTCTAATTTTTTGCACATACACATTGCGCATGCGCCAACTTGGCAACGGTTTGGGAAATAGATATCGCTGTTGAGCGCAGCATCCAAGACCGTTTGCCCTTTTTCTACTGTGAAACTGATGTTTTCTGGGTATAAGACTACTTGGTAGCTCATGAAATTCCTAGCTGTTCCCAGATGCTATCAATCTTTTTCACAACATCAGGATCTTTTGTGATTGGTACACCCCACTCACGCAGGCATTCACCTTCCCACTTATTGGTCGCATCGAGACCCATTTTTGAGTGTCCAGTTTCGTTCTGCAGGAATAACGTATCTCTCGCCGGATCCATTCTTGTCGTTACAGCCCAAATGATGTCATTCCAATCACTCACATTGACATCGCCATCACACACGATAACAAACTTGTTCTCATCAAATTGAGACCAAACCGCTTCCATGATTTTCTTACCATTACCGGCAGCTTGCTTATCAATAGACACCACAACCATGCTGGCATTGTCGTTTTGCAGGTGAACATCAATAATTTCAGGATGAACCTTGGTTAACTCAGCCAAGCTACCCTCAATATGTTCACTATTTACAGGTGCTGTTTGGACATCTGGCGATAACGCTAACTCTGCGTCCCACTTCTTAGTAATATCTAGACCCATCTTAGAACCTAACCCAACCACGGGTGATGCAAAATCCAATGAATCGATTGGCGTGTGCTCTATCATCAAGCTATCGCGTGACGGATCCATATGTTCACACATAGCAGCGGTCACTTGAGACCAGTCTCGTGCATTTACATCTTCATCGCACACCAATACAAACTTGGTGTACATGAATTGGCGTAAGAAAGACCATACACCCATCATCACTCGCTTAGCGTGACCTGGGTATTGCTTCTTCATGGTTACTACTGCCATTCGGTATGAACAACCTTCAGGCGGTAGATAGAAATCTTCAATCTCTGGGAACTGCTTTTGAAGAATAGGAACAAACACTTCATTTAACGCAACACCCAATACCGCAGGCTCATCAGGTGGACGGCCAGTATAGGTGCTGTGATAGATAGGGTTTTCGCGCATGGTTACATGAGTAACAGTGAACACATGGTGCTTTTCTTTCTCGTTGTAGTAACCAGTATGATCTCCGTAAGGCCCTTCGTCCGCGAACTCATTCGGGTCGATGTAACCTTCCATCACGATTTCCGCACTTGCAGGAACGTCTAAATCATTGCTGATTGATTTAACAACCTCAGTTTTACTACCGCGTAGTAAGCCTGCAAACGCGTATTCCGATAAAGTATCCGGCACTGGCGTAACCGCACCAAGAATAGTGGCAGGGTCTGCTCCAAACGCTACAGAAACTGGGAATGGTTTACCTGGGTTAGTTTCCATCCAATCACGCAGATCAAGCGCTCCGCCACGGTGGGCTAACCAACGCATAATGACTTTATTCTTGCCGATTTTTTGCTGGCGATAGATGCCTAAGTTTTGGCGTTTCTTATTAGGACCGCGAGTAACCGTTAATCCCCATGTTAGCAATGGCGCGACATCGTCGGCCCAACAGCTCATCACGGGGATTTTATCTAGGTCGACGTCATCACCCTGCCATATCACTTGTTGGCATGCCGCTTTACGAAGACGTTTAGCTGGCATATTTAAGACTTGCTTAAACACCGGCAGTTTATCAAGAGCATCTTTAAAGCCTTTTGGTGGCTCAGGTTCCTTTAGATAAGCTAACAACTTACCCACTTCACGCAGTTCTTTCACTTCCTGACGACCCATACCAATAGCCACACGATTAGGTGTACCAAATAGATTGGTTAAAACAGGTATGTCATAGCCTATTGGGTTTTCAAACAAAAGAGCCGGGCCACCAGCACGTAGAGTACGGTCGCTAATCTCGGTCATTTCATAGTCTGGATCGACTGGGTGAGAAATGCGTTTCAACTGACCAATACTTTCAAGATGGTCGATAAAATCACGTAAATCTTTAAAACTCATAGGACTTCTACATGCTGATTATTCTGCGCTCAGTATATCAAAAAGGGTGACGCTGAGATCCCCCTTTTTAGTGTGGTTATTGAGAGGCAAAATCCACTTTACGGTAATGCTTGCTCGATCAAAGAGCTCTTCACCTGAGGGTTATCATTTACAAGATCTTGCAACCATCGCGTATGACCTTGTTTGGCTAATTCACGGGCGACTAATGGCGCTTCATCGGCAATCGCCATCCTAGAGACAAGGAACAGCTTCACCTCTTCTGATAACGGGTTAACTTTGGTAAGCAAAGTAATCGCTTCATCTTTCAAACGCGGGTTCTTAGTCGCTGCCATCACCTGTTCAAGCGCGAACGTTTGTTTGGTTTCAGCAAGGCGAACTAGCTCAGCTTGGCTATGATAATCGGCCTTCATTCGCCATAGAATTTTGTAAACCTCTGGGTCTTCGCTCACTTGCGCTAATCGAACCACCACCTCAGTAGAAGGTAACCAACTAACAATAGAAGATGCGGTGAGTTGCTTAGTTAGGTAATCAACCGCTTCAGGAGACAAACTGTCTAGCTCTCTAATGAGCAACGCTTCTCGCGTTTGAACTTGATGTTCAGATCCAGATAACCACTCTTTTAGGTCGAGTTCCTGTTTCTCTGCATCTAGCACAAATACCAATGTCTTCTGATCTTGACGCCATTGTTTAATAAGGCGATTAGCAATTGAAGGGTAATTAAAGGCAGGTACCGTAAACTCATAGCCATCGCCACGTTCTAAGACTTGATAAGTGGGCGTGATAGCAAGTTGCTGCTCGATGAAGATAGACATCTTGGGTGTGAGTACGATTTTTTGCTGTTCAAGCTTCTTCAAGAGTTGGTAACGAGCCACCTCTTGCTGGGGAAATGTCAGGCGCTCAAGCGCAAAGCGTAGCGAATTGACTTCGTCACGTACGACAAGCTCTAGTAGTTCAGCAGTTTTCAGTTTTACTTGATCATTCTCAAGCCAAGACTCTACTGTAAGTGGAGACATCTCGGTGGCATAGCTCATACCAACCGGTGAAAATAACAGTGAAGTAGACAGGAGTAATGATGACAACAGTCCATGTTGCATTTTAACGTCCTTGTAACACTTTTGCTCATTCTGCAAGCTGGCGCTACAAAATGCAAATAAAAAGCGCCACCCGAGGGCAGCGCTTATTAAATACGATCAGCTAATCAATATTACTGACGACGCATTGCGTCAAAGAACTCATCGTTCGTTTTCGTCATTGCTAGCTTGTCGATAAGGAATTCCATTGCGTCGATTTCGCCCATTGGGTGAACAATCTTACGCAGTATCCACATCTTCTGTAGTTCATCGTTCTTGGTAAGAAGCTCTTCACGACGAGTACCAGAGCGGTTGAAATCAATCGCTGGGAATACGCGTTTTTCAGCAATCTTACGGTTAAGGTGCAGTTCCATGTTACCTGTACCTTTGAATTCTTCGTAGATAACTTCATCCATCTTAGAACCAGTATCAACCAGTGCTGTTGCGATGATCGTTAAGCTACCGCCTTCTTCTACGTTACGTGCCGCACCGAAGAAACGCTTTGGACGATGTAGAGCATTCGCATCAACACCACCAGTAAGAACTTTACCTGATGAAGGAATCACAGTGTTGTAAGCACGAGCTAGACGAGTAATAGAATCCAGTAGGATAACTACATCTTTCTTGTGTTCAACAAGGCGCTTCGCTTTCTCGATAACCATTTCTGCAACTTGTACGTGGCGAGATGCTGGCTCATCGAATGTTGAAGCAACTACTTCGCCTTTAACTAGACGCTGCATTTCTGTTACTTCTTCTGGACGCTCATCGATAAGTAGAACCATTAGTTCACACTCAGGATGGTTACGTGCAATGCTTTGAGCAATGTTTTGCAGAAGCATTGTCTTACCCGCTTTAGGCGGAGCAACAATCAGACCACGCTGACCTTTACCAATTGGAGATGCAAGGTCAAGAATACGAGCCGTAATATCTTCAGTTGCACCATTACCCGCTTCCATCACCATACGTTCGTTAGCGTGAAGAGGAGTAAGGTTTTCGAAAAGAATCTTGTTACGTGCGTTGTCTGGCTTGTCGTAGTTAACCGTGTTTACTTTAAGCAGTGCAAAGTAACGCTCACCGTCTTTAGGTGGACGGATTTTACCGCCAATAGAGTCACCTGTACGTAGGTTAAAACGACGAATTTGGCTTGGTGATACGTAGATATCATCTGGGCCAGCCAGGTATGAACTGTCGGCGCTACGTAGGAAACCAAAACCGTCTTGAAGAATTTCTAGAACACCATCACCAAAGATGTCTTCACCACTTTTTGCATGCGCTTTAAGGATGGAGAAGATAATGTCTTGTTTTCTTAGGCGAGCTTGATTTTCAAGACCTAAGCTTTCGCTAAGTTTAACAAGCTCAGACACAGGTCTGTTCTTCAGTTCAGTAAGATTCATAGTGGTGGAAGTTTGTTTAGTCAAAATAGGATCTGTTTTCTTAAGTTAAGAAGGATTTGGTCACAGGATCGACCAAGAAGAGAAATTCGTTCAATTAACGTGCGATAAATTAGCACTAAAACTAAGACTAGTCCATAGCTTAGAAAAAACAAAACCGCGCATTTGTTAACTGCACGGTTTCTTTTCAAATGCTGACCTGATTAAAGGTTAGCGTCTAAGAACTCTTTAAGTTGAGTTTTAGATAATGCACCAACTTTAGTCGCTGCTACGCCGCCATCTTTGAAAAGAAGTAGCGTTGGAATACCGCGAATACCAAACTTTGGTGGAGTACCAGCATTTTGGTCGATATTTAATTTACCGATTGTGAGCTTGCCTTCGTACTCGTCTGCGATTTCATCAAGAATCGGCGCAATCATTTTACATGGACCACACCATTCTGCCCAAAAATCAACAAGAACAGGGCCTGCAGCATTGATTACATCGTTATCAAAACCGTCATCAGTTAGCTGCAAAATCTTATCACTCATCTTCCACTCCAATGTATTTTTTAGAACTGGTTGGATGATAACCAGTAAATAGATGCCCTATTGGAATGTATTTACTTTCGTATTGCAAGCTTAAGCTGATATTCTATAGCAATGAAAAAGACGCATATCACAGAGCAAAAGTTCGCCGACTTGGATTTACTTCCGCAAGTCATTGAAGGATTGGAGAAAAAAGGGTTCGATTATTGTACCCCTATCCAAGCCTTGGCGCTCCCGGTACTGCTCACCGGCCAAGACATTGCAGGCCAGGCCCAAACGGGTACTGGTAAAACGCTTGCGTTTCTTACTGCTACTTTTAACCACCTGCTAAAAACATCTGAGCATGAAGGGCGTAAGCCTAACCAGCCACGTGCGATTATTATGGCACCAACGCGTGAACTCGCGATTCAGATCTACAACGATGCTGACTCTCTGGTTGAAAGCACAGGTATCAAGGCAGCACTTGCTTACGGTGGCGAAAGCTACGACAAGCAACTAGGTAAAATCGAAGAAGGCGCAGATATCTTAATTGGTACGACTGGCCGCATCATCGATTTCTACAAGCAGAAGGTATTTAACCTTAACCACATTCAAGCTGTTGTTCTTGACGAAGCTGATCGCATGTTCGATCTTGGTTTCATCAAAGACATCCGCTTCTTGTTCCGCCGTATGCCTGAGCCAAAAGATCGCCTGAACATGCTGTTCTCTGCGACATTGTCTTACCGCGTACAAGAGCTAGCGTTCGAACACATGCACAACCCAGAGCACGTGGTTGTTGAGCCTGAGCGTAAAACAGGTCACCGCATTCAAGAAGAACTGTTCTACCCTTCTAACGAACATAAGATGGCTCTTCTACAAACGTTAATCGAAGAAGAATGGCCAGATCGCGCAATCATCTTCGCTAACACGAAGCACAAATGTGAATCAGTTTGGGGCCACTTGGCTGCCGATGGTCACCGTGTAGGCCTGCTAACTGGCGATGTTCCTCAGAAGAAACGTGAAAAAATTCTTGAGCAGTTCACCAAAGGTGATGTTGACCTTCTTGTCGCAACTGATGTTGCAGCTCGTGGCCTACACATTCCTCAAGTAACACACGTATTCAACTTCGACCTACCTGATGATTGCGAAGATTACGTTCACCGTATCGGTCGTACAGGTCGTGCTGGTGAAAGCGGTCACTCGATCAGCTTTGCTTGTGAAGATTACGCAATCAACTTGCCACCAATCGAAGAATACATTGAGCATGCTATCCCAATGTCTGACTACGATGCTTCTGCACTACTAGAAGATCTGCCAGCACCGATGCGCTTACGTACACGTAACCCGCAACAACGCCGCTCAAACAACAATGGCCCACGCAACGGTAACCGTAAACCAAACCAGAACCGTCGCCCACGCCAACCGCGTCATAACAAGGAAGCTTAGTCGCTTATGAGTCAAACAGTGTCACCCCCGCTTTATGCTGCAATCGACCTCGGGTCGAACAGTTTTCATATGCTCGTTGTGCGTCACATCGATGGCAGCGTACAAACTATGGCTAAGATTAAGCGTAAAGTGCGTTTAGCAGCAGGCTTAAATGAAAATAATGCGCTTAGTACAGAAGCTATGCAGCGCGGTTGGGACTGTTTGAGTCTCTTTGCAGAGCGACTGCAAGATATTCCGAAAGAAAATATCCGCATTGTGGGTACAGCGACCCTACGTACCGCTATCAATGTGGATATATTTCTAGAGAAAGCGAACCAGATCCTTGGTTACGACATCAATGTTATCTCTGGTGAAGAAGAAGCTGCAACTATCTATAAAGGCGTAGCACACACTTCTGGTGGCAGCGGCCGCCGACTGGTCGTTGATATTGGTGGCGCAAGCACCGAAATGATCATAGGTGAAGGCTTCTCAGCGAAAGCTCTAACTAGCCTGAAGATGGGCTGTGTTACCTGGCTTGAGCGCCACTTTAAAGATCGCCAATTAACCGCAACCAACTTTAACAATGCCATTGAAGCGGCTAAGTCTACGTTGGCTCCTATTCTAGATAGCTACACTGATATCGGATGGGATGTGTGTGTTGGCGCCAGTGGTACCGTTCAAGCACTGCAAGAAATCATGTTGGCGCAAGGCATGGATGAAGTCATTACTCATGCCAAGCTTAAGCGTTTACAGAAACAAGCCATGATTACTGAGCGCTTGGAAGAGCTAGAAATAGAAGGATTAACCCTAGAGCGTGCATTAGTGTTCCCGAGTGGCCTTTCTATTCTTATCGCTATTTTTGAGCTACTTGAAATAGATTCAATGACACTCGCAGGCGGCGCACTCCGTGAAGGCCTAGCCTACGAGATGGTGGATGAACTTCGCCAAGAAGATATTCGTGCGCGTACCATCAAGAGCGTGCAATCACGTTACCAAATGGACGTAAGCTACGGTGAACAAGTTGCTGTCGTCGCACAAACTCTGTTAGAGCAAGCGGGCGCCGAAGAGTGGGTTTCAGAACCTCAAGCTGGCGTGCTATTGCAAACCGCAGCTAAGCTTCATGAGATTGGTTTAACCATCGATTTCAAAAAAGGCGGCGAGCACAGCGCTTACCTACTGCAGAACTTAGACCTGCCAGGCTTTACTCGAGCGCAAAAGCACTACTTGGGTGAGTTAACACGTCGCTACCGTGAACAGTTAACCTCATTGCCAGAGCAACATGCAATTTCAGGCACCAGCAGCAAGCGTATTTTACGAATTCTGCGTTTAGCTATTTTGCTGACCCACCGTCGCAATCCAGCGCTAGAGCCTGAGTTTAAGCTTGCAACCGATGGTAACAACCTGACCTTAACGCTTTCTAAGCAATGGCTAGCAGACAACCCGCTGACCGCTGCTGAGCTAGAGATCGAGTCGAATAGACAAACCGATATTGGCTGGCCATTGAATATTGAATGCCTCTGATATTAGTATCTGACGCTAGAAATTAAAAAAGGTTCATCGCGGC
>NZ_JBFRNC010000062.1:0-607 GCF_041470825.1 Vibrio sp. 10N.261.55.A10
TCTTAAGATCCTGTCTATGAGCCCTATGTAGGGTGGTTGTATGGCAGCAATACTTGAGGTAATACGAACTCTCAGAATTTTCTATCGGTCGTAGCTCACTTTTGTCCAGAATCGATTTAGGTTCTAATTCTCGCTAAACAGGAAGGGGGAGTGGGTTTCAATAAATCTGGAAGAGAAGCTCGCTTCTCTTTTTCTATCCATAGTCGTACGATTGATTTCCACTGAGTATTTTGGGCGGAAGTTGTTTCATTTAGCTCATCATTATAGATTGTTGCTGACTTTACGTTGAGTATTGAGATTGTGTCTCACACAGCACGCAGAATAACCCCAGCCTATGCTGGGGTTTATTTAAACTATAAGTAACGATTCCTTAAGTGCTCCTGGAAATGCATCGGGTTTAAAACTTCGCCTGTAGCTTGTTTAACTAACTCATCAGTAGTTAGCAACGACCCTTTCGACCAAATATTTTCTGATAGCCACGTAAATATTGGAGTCATATCTCCAGAGCGAATCGCCTCATCAACATTAACGGTTTGCTTCATTGATGCCATGAATTGAGCCGCATACATAGCACCAAGCGTATAGCTTGGGAAGTAGCCAAAACTTC
>NZ_JBFRNC010000062.1:1463-77984 GCF_041470825.1 Vibrio sp. 10N.261.55.A10
AGTGTTTAGTGTTTAGTGTTCGCTCGCCGTCTGTCCAGTGGATGTCTTGCATACAGCCGTTAGTGAAGTTGCCTTGAGTGCTTAAACCAAGGTAAGACTGCATCTTGGTATTCCATAACTCTGGCACGTCAGTGTGTTTGATCTTGCCGTTGATCAAGTCACGCTCAATCTCGTAACGCAGGATAACGTGTGCAGGGTAGGTGAGTTCATCAGCATCGACACGGATGAAGTCTTTCTTCACGCGCGTGTAGATCTTCTGGAAGTTTTCTTTCTCAAATTCTGAGCCTGAGAATTGCTGACCAGCCAAGTTCGCTAAGTGTCCAATGAACGGGTCGCTGCGGCCGACTTGCATCTCGAAGAATAAAGATTGAGATTCATGAATGCCCATAGAACGAGCTTCCCCCGCTGGTTGTCCTGCTAGGTGTTTTGGTAAGCCTTGTTCGTAACGTGCGTGGCCTGTTTCATGCACAATACCCATTAAGCTTTGAACGAATTCCGCTTCGTCATAGCGTGTTGTGATACGCACGTCTGAAGGGACGCCGCCACAGAATGGGTGAACACTTTCATCCAATCGGCCGTGTTCAAAATCGAACTGAAGCAGCTTCATGACTTCTAAACCCAGTGCTTTCTGTTTCTCGGTCGAATAGATACCTGATGGTGCGTTAAATTGCTCGCTCGATTGTTTTTCGATCACTTCATCAATTAAACCTGGAAGCCAAGTTTTAACGTCTGCAAATAGGGTATCAAGTGAAGTAGAGCTGGTGCCCGGTTCATAAATATCCAGCATCGCATCATAAGGCGTTAGGTTGGCTGCGTCTGCGCGAATCTGCGCTTCTTCACGAGAAAGCTCAACCACTTCACGCCAGTTCTTTTCGAATCCAACCCAGTCGTTGTTACCGCGTTGGCTACGCCACGCATGTTCACATTTTGAACCCGATAGAGATTTCGCTTCAACCAGTTTTTCTGGAAGTAGGTTTGCTTGTTGCCACTGGCGTTTTATTTCACGAAGTGACGATTGTTGCTCAGTGTTCAGCGCTTCATTTTCAGCGTCTGCAATCCAATCGCCAAGCTGTGGTTGAGTCATTAAGCCGTGAATATGAACAGAAAGCTCGGCCATCGCTTCACTACGAGCTTGGTTACCACCTGCTGGCATCATTGAAGCTTGGTCCCAACCACAAATAGAAGCTAGGTGTTGAAAGCGTGAACATTTTTGAGAGTGTTCGACTAGTTTTTTGAATGCGCTCATTTGACTACTCTTAATTTGGTTTCTTTAAATGATCCTTAGGGCTGCGTCAGCGTTAAGGTTCATCTCGTGTACTTTGATTATGGCTTTGCTTTTTAATGACGCCGACCTTCGCAGTCGAAGATATAGCGAGAAAAGCATGAGGCGGTACGATGCCTTGAATTTACTATTTCTTAACAAATCAAACTGTTCCATTGTGCACAAAATCAGTGAGTTGTATAGCTGGTGGCAATTGTTGCTTGCGAATTGTTCAGATACACGGTATTGATGATAGATCGCTGAACAAAAATGACAATGATATGGATATTTTGAACTTTGAGGCATTTCTAATTGCCATCACTATTTTAACGCTAACGCCGGGCTTAGATACGGCTTTGGTGATTCGCAATACTAGCCGCTCTGGCTTAGCTGACGGTTGTATGACGAGCTTTGGTATTTGTAGCGGCTTGTATGTACACGCGTTTTTCTCTGCTGTGGGTATATCTGCAATCCTCGCCCAATCCGCTGAACTCTTTCAAGCCGTTAAGATGGTAGGTGCGGTTTACCTCATCTGGCTTGGCTTAAGCAGTTTGCGAGCATTGATGAAAAACGGTGGCGGTTTGAAGGTCGGAGAACAAGCTCAGCAGGCTTACAGTGCAAAGCGTTCTTTGCGTGAAGGCTTTCTGTCTAACGTTCTTAACCCAAAAACAGCAGTTTTCTATCTGGCCTTTTTACCTCAATTTGTAAACCCTGAAGGTTCGCCTTTATTGCAATCTATGTTGATGGCTTCGGTACACTTTATGATTGCGATGGTATGGCAATGTGGTTTGGCTGGCGCGCTTAACTCGGCTAAAAATTTGCTCAAAAACGCGAGTTTTATGAAGTGGATGGAAGGCGTGACGGGCATGGTGCTGGTTGGGCTGGGTGTTAAGCTTCTGATGGAAGAGCCTGTGTAGTTCACCGTTTTCAGTTGAACATGAATATATGAAAGCCCACGATGTGTCGTGGGCTTTGTGCTTTATTACTGGTAGATCTTTGTACCGATCTTATTCTACAGCGCAGTTATTCAACGACGCTAATGTTCATCTCAGCACCTTCGAAACCTAAGTCACTCAACTCATCGGCGTTAAAGTTGGTGGTAACTTCGATGTCGCCAATGCGCTCAGTAGATTCGTTGACGGAATCAGTACTTCTTTTGCTGCGTAGATTGTTAGTAATTGGTGTTGCTTGTCCAATTTCGATAGTACCTGCAAATTGAGATTCAGCGTAGAAATCTCCAGACACGTAAGAGTGGAAGGGGCGTAAGCTTCCGCCAGTCGCGTATTGCATGCTTGATAAGCCAGCTTCTTTAATCGCCCAGCCCCAATCCCACCATTTAGTTTCACCTGGGATGTAACGGTGATCCCATTGGTAGCGAATGTCGGCAGATTCACTGCTGCCACGGCCCATGGTGAAGGTATGAGCCTTGTACGGGCGGTTATCTGGATGAGAGTGCCACGCGTTGCCACCCCAACGAAGGAAGCCGTTGAATTCAACATCGTAGCTAATATCGGCGTTGAATCGGTACGGGTAAGAGATGCTTGAACGATACAGCTCAACTCGAATCGGTAGCTCCGAATTCGCAGGAACCATAGGACGAGCTTGAAGTGTTACTTGTTCGCTAGTGGAGTTGCCATTTGTTTCAGCGAAGCTTTGGTTAGCCTCGAACTTAACGGTGAGCTTAGTTTCGCCAACCAAAGGCCACTTGAAGGTGTTCTCTGTTTGAACGCTCTGTGAGAATCCGTAGCTGTTCGTTTTCGACCAGTTTGTTGATTCGTCTACTTTTAGGTCTACCACCACTTGTTGCGCGATGTTGCTGTTGTTTCTTGCCGTCGCGTAAACCGTTTTCACTAGTTCACGATCCGACTCGACAACATCACCATGCCAAAAGTTGTCGTCGTTAACGGTGTAGGCAAAATTGTCGACGGTGATTTTGGTTTTTTCATCACAGCGATAGCCGCTACAAGAGCCATTGTTATTTCCTTGTATTACCCAACTGTTGCCAGAGCGCTTTATCGTCATGTCTTCGCCCACGTACTGACTGTTATTACCGCTAACCCAAGCGTAACCTAGGTTGTGGGCTAAGTAGCTTAATGGGCGTACAAAGTCGTTACGGTTGTTCACTAATTCATACTGAACATCGATTTCGCTGCCTTCCTGAACCGATTTGGCGGAATAGTTAGGGATTTCAGATTGGTCGTTGTTTGGGTAACAGAACGTTGACCCACTGCTTGATTGCTTAATTTCGCCATGATAACCCGGCCCCATGATTACCCAGTTTCCTTTTAACCCGGTGATCTGCCAAGTGCCCATGCGAGCGACCAAAGTACTCTTCTGCTCTTCTGCTTCATAACGGTCTATAGGACGATAACCAGAGCGACAGACATCTTCACCAAGTTGGTCAAACACTATTTGGTCTGGGTAAATCTTCGCATTTACACCGGTTGATAGAACAGACAACACTGCGGTTGCTAAGAGACTTCTGTTTACTGTGATCATTAACAATTCCCTCATTTGTAATTTTTCTATTTTGATAATGTTTTGTGTGCCGTGCAGTTAACAAGACAAGTTCACTTTTTCATGTTGATAAATAGATAGATACTGAAAAGGGTTGAATTAAATTACCCAGTTAATTCAATGGCTTGTATTGTCATTAGTGTTTTTACGGTGAAAGAGTATGCAACTGAACGTAAATTGTTTGATGGGGCTCAAACCGTTTTTAGAAAAATGAAGGCCCATTATTCGGGCTTAGACGTCAAAATTATTTGACGTTATTTTTGGCGTTTGTATGAATGGTTAATTAGAAGAACAGGTATAACCATTCACAATACTCGTAGTTTTAAGGTGGGCAGGTAGTGAGTGACAAAGAGTAAAAATCTAACTTGAATATTTTGCTTTGCTATCGGTTTTAAAATGCAAACACTTAAAGTAAGGAAGACTGTAATAATTGTATTACTGATAAAATAATGAAAATAACCATCCGTTTTTTATGTGTAATATCGGAAAAGCTTGCTACTTGATAATAGGGCACTTTTTGCTAGTGGTTAAACTATCTCTAATTATCGTTTGGCCAGAAGTTGCGTTCGGCCTGTATTACACGTTTTAATGATGGCAAATAAATCATTCGAACTTAAGATATCAATCTTTACCGTTAATGGGTCATTGTTGATTAACAGGTAAGGCGCCAATCGGCTGTCATTCATTGTTTTATTTATTTTTTGCACAGAGACTAAGTCAATGGTGCCAGAAATAGAAAAGAAAAGTGATTGAGAAGGACGGGCTGTTCCTCTGAATCGCAGAACAAGTGGGTCGGGCATGTTGTCGTCTTGAACGGACATCAGGTGCAGCACCTTGTTGTTACTTATTTTCGTTAATCCGTCGGTACGTAATACATTGTCATTCACTATCAGGTCCACCACGCTATGTTGGTAGCGATGCTCTTCTTTTGGTTGGGGCGAAGGGATACTCCATATGCCAACCAATAAAACGAATGCAGAAATGAGCGCAACGATTGGCATCATAATTGACCTCTTTCTAGGAATAGGGCCAGTTCGGTACTGGCTTGATCTAGTTGGGTTGGCGTGTAAAAGATGTTGACGGACTGGCGTGTGGCTTTGTTCAGAATAGAGAGCTCAGAATATTCCGCTTCTTCGCTAATGTACGCCACGCAATCACATTGATACTGATAGAGAATGCTTTCTAGCTCTGGCGTCATCGCCATTTCAGGGGCTTGGAAAACTTGTATTTGACCTATCCATTGCTCGCTGAGCCGGTTAATGGGTTTGATATCGCTGAGGTTTCTCTCATTAACCTTAGCAAAAGCCAATAACGCTGATGCCAACAGTAAGCAGCCAGTGGTGAAGTAGCACAACTTGTTTCGGTTTTCAGCAGTGGGAAAGTAAGCCGACGAACTTTGTTTAGGGTTCGGCTTAGGTTCGACTGCAACAGCTGCACCGATAGCAATACCGTTATTGCCGACGGGTATCAGGTTGCTCGCATCAGCAAGGGGAGTTGTGGCTGCATTATTGATGGGGGAGTCGATTACCACGCACTCATCGATAAGGCGATAGCCCACCTTAGGAACGGTGACGATTGGGGTTTCTTTGATGCCTAATCTAACGAACCCTTGGCGCAGTAAACTTATACTTTTCGCTAGTGACGTATCCCCTATGAACTCGTTTCCCCAAGCGAAGCTAATAATATCTTGTTTGTTAACAATATCGGGTGAGTTTTTATGTAATAACTCCAGGACCCGAGTTTCACGGTATCATATTTTAATAGAACGTTCATCGTTATAAATACGGTTTTTAATCGGGTCGAATCTGATCATATAGCCAACGTTTTATTTTTATTATAATTCTCTCTACAATGTAGATGACTATAAACTGACTAATATATGAATTAAAGTCACATGTTTTATTCTTCTGGTTTTTTGTGTCGTTGAAACGAAAAGAAATTCAATATGTTTGTTACAAAACGCCTGACACCTACGCACAATCTGTTAAATATAAGTAATATCTAATTAAGTGTTGGTTTTATTAGTGTTCTTTTTAGTAGTCTTCTATCTTCTTTATTAAATCGCATAGTGGTCGATTTAATATTCTTGTTATTTATAAGGGCATATGTGCTGCATAATAATTTAAGACGTTTCGCTATGTGATGAAAATAAAAAAGCCCGCAGTTGAATGCGGGCTTGGTATTCAATCACTTCAGTTTACGCTTTAACTGCTTCACAATCATTTGAAGACGTCAACGGTTTGAAGAATAGCTTGGTTTCTTCGATAACAACGTGGCGCAGCAAGATAAGCCCGATTAGGTTCGGAATTGCCATTAGGCCGTTCACGATATCAGCCATTATCCAGATCATGTCGAGCTTTAAGAATGCACCAGAAGCCACCAACGCAATGAAGATGATCTTGTAAGGCAATACAGCTTTGGTACCTAGCAAGAACACAACACAGCGCTCACCGTAGTAGTTCCAACCTAAAATTGTTGTAAACGCAAAGAAGATTAAGCCAACAGAAACCAACATAGGGCCAAGGGTATCTGCATTCAGACCAACAGCGAATGCGTGAGTGGTCATCGCAGCGCCTGAAAGATCAGTCTGCCAAGCACCCGTTAAGATAAGCGCCAAACCTGTCATCGTACAGATGATGATGGTGTCGAAGAAGGTACCTGTCATAGAGACAAGTCCTTGTTTCACACATGAGTCTGTTTTAGCCGCTGCTGCAGCCATTGGTGCGCTACCTAGGCCAGATTCGTTCGAGAACACACCACGAGCGATACCTGATTGGATAGCAAGCATGATGCTCGCGCCAAAGAAACCACCGGTTGCTGCTGTGTTGGTAAACGCAGAAGTCACAACAAGGGTAATGGCATTCAGTAGTTGGTCGGCATTTGAAATCAGAACGCTTAAACACGCGACGACGTACATAACCGCCATAGTAGGAACAACTTTCCCTGCCACTTTAGCGATAGATTGGATACCACCAAGGGTAACCACTGCCACTAATATCGTAAGAACGACAGCAGACATCTCACGCGAAGCGCCAAATGAGATTTGAGTTGCGTCCAAGATAGCGTTGACTTGTGGGAAGGTACCGATACCGAAGCAAGCAACGCCGAGCGCGAAGACAGCGAACATTACCGCTAAGATTCGTGAGCCGACACCGTATTGCAGGTAGTACATTGGGCCGCCAACCATTTCGCCATTGCTATCGGTTCTGCGGTATTTAACGGCGAGTAGACATTCTGCGTACTTGGTCGCCATACCAAATACAGCGGCAAGCCACATCCAGAATAGGGCACCAGGGCCACCAATCTTGATTGCGGTCGCTACACCAACGATGTTACCTGTACCAATGGTTGCTGAAAGTGCAGTACACAAAGCCGCGAAACTCGATACGTCACCCGTACCAGATTTGTCTTTGCTGAACACCATTTTCAGTGCAGTTGGGAGGTGTCTAAACTGGAGTAAGCCTAAGCGAAAAGTAAAGTAGATACCTGTACCCACTAGCAGAATAAGCAGTGGTGGTCCCCAAACGAATTGGTTAATGGTTTGTAGTGTAGCTTGTAGGTGGTTCATAGATTCCCCTTAATAAATTAAAAATTTAAGGAGAAGAGGGAAGGCAGTGCAGATCTCAGGGATCGGGGGCACTACTTAATACATACGGATTTCTAGATAGAATTCTTGTGTTAATTAAGGCTGTTGCTTTCCACTCCTCTGTCCTTTTGCCTGAGAGTTTCACTTAGCGAATCACTTATAGATAAGTAACGGGCACTAAGCTTGCTCCTTCGGCGACCGATCTAACGGTTCTCTCCAGAGGTTCCTCCAACGACAGTCCTCACTTTTCTGGATTTCTCCAGCATAAAGCACCTGAAAGATTTACTTCTTCGGCGGGTCAATCTAACTAAATGTTAATGTTTAGTTAAAAACCACTCTCCTGCAGTCTTCATCGGAACAATTACCTAAATAATTAGGTAATCTGTAGGCGTATCCTAGATCATATAAAATGTGATGTCAGCTACAAAATATCTGTTTGCACAAATGTTGTTCAACTAAATGATCAAACAACGAGTCTCTGACGTAACTTGCTTATTTAAATGGTATAAAATAGAGAAACAAGGAGGAGTTATGACTCGACTAATAGCGATTGTTTTTTTATTGGCTTTGGCATTTGTACTATTTCGTTACCGGACAAACGAAAAACTGCAAAAATGGGTAGTGATAGTTATCGTTAGCAGTTTCCTTTTGTATACTGCCAGCTTGATGATTTCGGAGTTAACTCGTTAAGCCTGCCTGTAAACAGGTGGGATGAATGTGTTAGTAAAGCTTAAGTGCTTCTGGCTTGAGCGATAGGTTTAACTGAGCCTTCACAATCAGTATTGGCATTCGTGTCAGTGACCGCGTAACGTTAAATAAATTTTTGGGAGTACCCGCTAGTGAACCAGCAATCTGGACAAAGCGAACAAGATGAAGTGGTTGTTATAGAAGAACGCGATAAGCGCAGTCAGCTCTATATCGGCATTGCTGCGGTTATAGGTTTAGCACTGGGTGGCTTAATTGGTTCTACAGTTACGGCTTCTAAGTGGGAGTCCACTTACCAGGTACTCGAAACTCGTTATCAAGAACTGCATGACAGCAGAGCACAGTTGATGACATCCGTTGAAACTAAAGTGGCAAAAGTTGATACCGAAATCGATGCGAAAGTAGAAGCCGCTCTAGTGAAACAAACGGAAGAGCATCAAAAAGAGCTCCAGGAATTAGCGAAGCAGTCTTCGGTTTTAGAGAAGGCGAACTACTCGTTAGAGCAACAGCTAAATGAACAGAAGCAAACGTTAGAGCAAACTCAGCAAGACAACCAGAAACTTAATCGTCAGGCTGACATGCAATCGACTTTGTTTGAGCGTGCGCGTGAAGTTTTCCGAAAAGAATTACAGATTTCTCAAGAACTTGAAAAACTTGAGAAAGAAAGAGATCAACTCGAGCAGAATCTTGGTTCTCTTAAGAAAGCGTGTGATGTTTACTTAGATGGCACATCATGGGATGCGAAATCTGACGCGTGTGAGAAGCAAGATAACGCTAACTCTCGACTGAGTGATATAAGACAAATGATTGAAGTCCACACCATGGACCTCAAACAGATCAAAACTCTCACTGAAGAGATGGGTCTATAAGCCGAAGGCTTTACCAACCTAACGTTAGTTTTTCACTAAATATTGAAACGCCCACATCACACACGTGATGTGGGCGTTTTGCGTTTGTCGAGAGCATAGATCCGGTGCTTTCTCATTATTGATTATTTGCGTGTTTTCATTGTTTGCTTAGATATTTGTGAATAGTTACGTATATCCACAATGATATGTTACTTGTTGTCTATTAAATGACTTTGCATACATATTTTCAGCTCAGAGTCGCTGCATAATAGTGTTGTTCAGGATGAACACGCAGTCGATTGCTAGCTCGCATTTGGCTGCTTTGACGACAAGGGATGGAGTGATGCCAGAGTATCTTTGTGAGAACTGCACCATAGCTTATTGTTTCGATGATTGTCGCTCGCCATTAGCGCAAAAAGAGATGATCAAAGTAGAAGAGTTGGTTCGTCGTGTCGATGTTGAACACGATGATGAACAGAGTGAAAAGGGTGAAAAGAGTGAGCAGGGCATTGAAGGTAGTTATTCGCCTAATCGTTCAGACATAAAAAATCCCCACAAGCCAAGCTGGTAGGGATTTTGGATAAGTTGCAGTCCTGTTCTCGCTTTCTCAAGCAAAGGGTCTTACAAAAATTTTTAGAACAGTTTCGTTTTTAGAGCTGTGTCGTTTCTTAGAATGCAGTTAGCTACTAGAGCAAAACCTCATTCCACTAAACGTTATTTCTCATACGTTTTGATTTCGCCTGATTTCACACGAGCAACAAACGATTGCAGTTCTTTCTTCACAACTGGCATCAAGAAGTACAGACCAAGAATGTTGAAGATAGACATCGCAAAGATAGCCGCATCAGAGAAGTCGATTACCGCACCAAATTGAATCGTGGCACCAATAACAACAAACACACAGAACATCACTTTGAAAATCAGCTCCGTTGTTTTGCCTTCACCAAATAGGTAAGTCCAAGCTTTAAGACCGTAGTACGACCAAGAAATCATCGTCGAGAACGCAAACATGATTACTGCGAGAGCGAGTGTGTATTTGAATACTTCTGCCGTTTCAGTAAACGATGCAGCAGTCAGCGTTACACCCGTTAAACCAGAGCCATCGAATGGACCTACGTTTAAACCAGCGATAGTGATAACCAATGCGGTCATTGTACAAATGATTACCGTATCAACGAACGGTTCTAATAGTGATACTAGACCTTCGGTGATTGGTTCTTTTGTTTTAACCGCTGAGTGAGCGATAGCTGCTGAACCTACACCTGCTTCGTTCGAGAATGTTGCACGTTTCAAGCCTTGAATTAGCGCACCAATAAATCCACCAACAACACCTTCACCAGTAAATGCACCTGTAAAGATTGCGCTGAACGCAGGGCCAACTTGATCAAGGTTAGAACCGATGACAATCAGAGCCATACCGATATACAGAGCAGCCATCCAAGGAACAACTTTTTCTGTTACCGATGCGATAGAAGGCATACCACCAACAATCACAGAGAAAACTAAAGAGGCAAGTACAAGGCCAGTGATCACACCGTATTCACTTGGTACATCAAATGCGTAAGTTAACATGGCGTGTGCTTGGTTAGCTTGGAACATGTTACCGCCGCCCAATGCGCCTAAAATACACATTAATGCGAAACCAATAGCGAGCACTTTACCTAGTCCACCTAAACCTCTTTCACCCAGGCCTTGGCTTAGGTAGTACATTGGACCGCCCGAAACAACACCTGAAGGTAGGATAGTTCGGTATTTCACACCTAAAGTACACTCACAGAACTTAGAAGCCATACCCAGAAGGCCACACAAGATCATCCAGAATGTCGCGCCAGGACCACCAATCGCAAGTGCAGCACCTACACCGGCAATGTTACCAAGCCCGACAGTACCAGAAAGCGCCGTTGTTAACGCTTGAAAGTGAGAAACCTCGCCGTCCTCTTTAGAGTTAGGATCGGTATACTTACCTTTGATAATGTCTATCGCCATGCCGACACGTTTAAATTGAACAAAGCCAAAATAAACAGTGAAGATGATCGCAGCGAGCAACAGCCAGCCAACAATCACTGGGAAGTTAGCTTCACCAATCGGTACACTTTTAAATATCAGCCCAACGAACCAACCTGTGTATTCGTTGAAAAAACCATCAACACTTTGACTTAAGTTGCTGATAGCTTGGTTAAATGATCCTTCTTCTGCAAATGCACTGGAACTAAACAATAATATAAACCCAAAAAATAATTCACGTATGTTTTTCATGGTTGTCCCTGTCTTTTTAATAAATTATGTTTGTTGCTGTTGTGTTTGTTTTCTATTTGATTTGTATATTTCAGCGGTATATCTACTTCATTCGACGGCAACATAAACGGCTGTAGCTAGGTCGAAAAACGAAATAAATATAAGTACTGATCTTGCTTTATATGGATATCCTTTTGGTATGTGCACCAATAAGACTATGGTATTCGGACTACCAAGTCCTACTGACAATCCTATACATAAAAATAATGCCAACAAAGAAATTTTTACAATAAATTTACAATTGTTCGGGTTTTGTCATCATTTGGGAATAAGTCGATGCTTTTTATGCTGAGAAAAGCATATGCAGTAGCTGCTATAGAGTCGGGTGAAGGAGAATTCAGAGTGATGGGCTGGAGGGACATAGAGGGCGCGTAGGGGATTTCGAGTATTCGATATGTTTTCGAGGTGTATAAACATTCGAAGGCTGAAGGTGTCTTTGGATCTGAGGATATTAAAAAAGCCCTTTATCAGAGCTTTTATGTTCTAGCGGAAAGCATGAGTACTTTCCGCTAGAACATAAAACTAAACGGCCCGATGACTATTGCTATTGCCAACTGTGCCTTTACTGGATTTGTGGTAGAGCTTAAGTGCCAATAATGAACCCCACAGCAAAACTTGTCCCCATAGCAATGTCCATTGAGACGCCACTTCTTGCCAAGATGCACCCATCTGATTAAGTGCTAAGAAACCTTGGATAGCCGGTGTGCTTGGGAATAGCTGTGATAACAGAACTAACCATTCAGGCATCATTTCAACTGGCCAGATAAAACCTGAAGAGAAGATCAGTGGCATTGAACTGATTAACACTACAACCGTGACTAGCTCTCTTCGTGGTACTAACTCACCAATAAAAATCCCGATCAAACAGCTGGCCAGTAAGAAGGGCAGAAGTAAGGTTAAGATCTGTGTTGTTGAGGCGAGCTGGTTTATCCCATACATCGAAAAGCTAGCGCCGAAATAGTACATCGACAACAAGTAATAAATGCCGACTAAGGTACAACAGCGAGCAAGCATCAGTTTCGCTGGAGAGGTCTTACTCCAGTAGCCAAATGTCGATTGAGCGTTTTGGGTTGCACCCACTAAACCAGAAGCCATGGCTAAGGTTTGTTGCAGGATTAACACAAAGACGGCTGGAACTACGTAATCGATGTATCCCATGCGACTATTAAACGTTGGTTTCAGGTTCAAGCTGAATGCACTGTAGCCCTTGGCTGCCGATTCTAAAGGCACACCTTCGACTAACAAATGGCTGACCTTAACTTGCGCAGCTAACGTACCACCGGCCTTGGCAAGCCCTTCAACAATGGTTCCGTAGACCAAAAAGTAAGAAGCATCACCAGCGTAAGAAAGTGTCGGGCTCTTACCGAGCAACAAGTCTTTATAGAAATCTTCTGGAATGACAAGGAATCCGCCAATCTCTTGGTTAAGCACGGCTTGTTTCGCATCGGCGATGGTGGAGTCTCGACGGACCAATTCGATCTGAGAGGTGGCATCCACCATACGCTCTAATTGATAGCTGCTTTGACTCTTATCCAAGTTCACAACCGAAGCTTTCAGTTGTTGAGGAACTTGGTTCGCGTAAGGCAATGGATACAAGAAGGAATAGAAGACCACACCACCAAATACCGTAAGAAGCACGACAGGGTTGCGCAATACCGCTAAGAGCTCTTGCTTGAGCAGTTGAGTAAAGCTCATCGTTTTACTCCTTGTTGTGCTGATGCTTCTGGCTGTGTTGACGGCGTTGTTTTTGCAGATATAGCTGCTTTTGTAGATGGATCTGCTTGTGCAGTTAGAGTTGATTGCGCCAAGTGTTTCTTAATTAGCAACATTACCACGAAAGCAGGAACTGCGTACCACAACATAGAAGAGAGGCTGATCAAAGACTGTGCTGCGCTCACACCATAACTAGACTGCGCCGTTTGTACTTCGATGTAATGACTCACGGGCAATAAGCTTCTCCAAATTTGAGCAGCCGTGTTCATGTCTGTCACTGGAAAGGTAATGCCCATGAACGCGAAACTCGGTGCAGTAAAGGCACCTGCGAAACTCATCGCCCTTGCAGGATCAAGTGTTAAGAAGAAAAACAAACAACCCATGATGATACAACTGATCACTGTCAGTATTTGGGCAATGGTCAATGCTACAAAGCTGCCATTAAATGGCCAGTCTAAGAGAGCATAGAACCAAAAGCTAAACGCGATACCAAACATTAAAAATAAGACAGCATAAGGTATTAATGTTGAGGTTAGCGACTTCATAGGGGCGTTGGATAACCAAGCTTGAAGGCCACGTGCTCTAACGTTCGCCGTTAAAACTAATATCGTGCCGACCACAACCATGATCTGCCACAGTGCAGGAATAACTGCAGACACCAAGAACTGAGCATAACTGCTGTTCTTGTTAAACAGTGGCGTGATCTGGCTTTGCACTGTTACTGCTTGGCCTAATGCTGATTGGACTGTGGTATCACCGAGTGACAGTTGTTTAACCACTTCAAGTTGAGCGTTAAACGTACCTTGAGCTTGTAGCAGAGCCGAGTTCACTAATTTGCCGATCAAGATAAATTGGCTGTTGTAGAACACGGATACCTGCGGGTTTAAACCTAGGTAAATATCTCGGTCAAAGTGTTTAGGTATTACAACATAGCCGTAGATATCACGTTCGATCATCGCTTTTGCCGCTTCACTCGCTGAGCTGTATTTCTGAGTGACTTGCAGTGTTGGTGAAGCATCAACAAGGCGTGTGAACTGTTGCGAGATTTGACTGTGCTCAAGGTCGACAACTGCGACCGGTAAGTCACGAGCGATCCCTTGTGAAAAAATCAGCCAGATACTGGCAGCAAGCAGCAAAGGAATCCAAGTTAGGCAAGACAACAACCATTTGTCTTTGCGGACAATCGCCCACTGCCGAAGCAAGGTATTCTTCGCTCTATGATGCTCAGTTGATTGCGAGCCTCTAGATTGCGATCCAGTATATTGAGAGTTAGCAGACATAAGTCACCTAAAGCTCAACCACTAGGCTCATGCCCATACGCAGTGTTTCGCTCGTATCGACAGGGTGCGCTTCTACTTCAAAAGTACGTAAATCGAAGCCTTGTGCTGCGTCTGTTGAGCGCCAAGTTGCGAAATCACCCATTACGGCGATGTGAGTTACTTGGAAAGTTAATGATTTATCCAGAGCCGGTAGGTACGCCTCAAACTGGCTGCCTTTCTCGAAATGCTTAAGCATGTCTTCACGAACATTGAGCACAGCCCAAGCATCCTTGGTGTCGATAACAGTCACAACAGGGAAGCCTTGTGGTGCAAGTTCTCCACTGCTCAATAGAACCTGAGAGACTTCGCCATTAAACCAGCTGTGGATCTGTGTGTCTTTTGCGTAAGCTTCAACTTCCGCTACCGCACCCGCTGCCATTAACGCTTTTTGAGCGGCGGCCACTTTGGTTTCGTCACGCGCACCTTCTTGCGCTAATTGATACATTTGGAATGCAGCGCTTTCGGTGTACTTCGCCGCTTGCCACTGTGTTTTGGCTTCATCACGCTTCTGCTCGGCAACCACACCATCGTTGTAAAGGTTGTTTACACGTTGGTAGGTTTTGTCCATCAGATCGGCAGCTGCTTTGGCTTTCAACCATTGGTCTTTAGCCGCTTGGATCTGTTGAGTACGCGCGCCATTCTCTGCTTCTTGTGCTAATGCACCAGCGGCTTTCTGACCAGCTTTTGCTTGCTCTAGCTTCGCATCAATCTCAGGGCTTAGTAGAGAGAAGATCAATTCGCCTTTTTCAACCGAATCGCCTTTGCGCACGAATATTTCATCAATTCTGCCAGGTACTTTCGATGAGATGCTGTATTGCTGCACATCGATTTGACCTTGAAGCTTAACCGGCTGAGGTTGATAAGCTTGATAGAAACTGTATCCGACCCAGCCAATAACGCCGATACCAACTAAAGATAGAAGAAGGGGCTTAATAGGTTTCATGAATTATCCTTTTGACTGGCTAACGGTGTCTGTTTTTGAGTCGAAATCAGACGGAACAGAGGAGGTTAAGTAACTGGAGTAAGCATTCATTTCGCTGGTTAGCGCTAACAGCTTGTTGAGAGAGATTAGGTATTTGAAGCGAGCAGCAGATTGCTGGGTTTTAATGCTCGCAAGATAAAGCTCGGCATCAACCACTTCTAATGAGTTAGATAACCCTTGTGTGAAGGCTTTTTTACGAAGTAATAGGTTTTCCTGAGCTAAAGACAAGCTCGAGTTTAGGCCTTGAACCTCTTCAATGGCTTGGTTTGCTTCAAGGTAAGTCTTTTGTACCAACACGGTTAAGTCTTGCTTAGCTTGTGACTTAAGGAATTGAACCTGTGATACGGCACTGTGAGCCGCAGCGACTTTGTCGGAACGGCCAGAGGTATCAAGCAGTGGCACATTCACACCAATGCCAACCAACCAATCGGGTTTCATTTCACTGGCTAGAGAGTCATCTTCATACAGGCTGTAATCACCATAAAGGTAAACCTCTGGGTAGTATTTACCTTTCTCGGCTTTAATTAAGCTGCTTGCTTGTTTCTCTTTTGCATCAAGAATCTTAAGGCCGGGGTAGGTCATGAGTGTCTGGTCAATGAACACGTCCATATGAGGCAGGTTCTTATTGATAAACAGTTGTTCAGAGGGTTCTACACTTTCATTTTGACCAAGGATTTGGGTCAACGCCAATTGCGCAATTTTAAGATCGTTCTGAGCTTTCGTGCGCTCTACAATCGCTTTATCTAAAGAAGCATCGGCTTGTAGGCGTTCTACTCGGGCGATTTGTCCTTGCTGTTCAAGCTTGATGGCGAAATCACGATGCTGAGTTAAGCCTGCTTCAACGGCTTGACGCGTTCTCACCACGTCTTCCGCTAAGATCACCGAGAAGTAATACTTACTTAAGTCTTCGTAGCGAGCTTGTTTCTCCATCAACAGTTGGCTTTGCGCTTCTTCGCTTTTACCTTCAGCCGCATTTTGCGCAGCGGTTATTCGACCACCAGTGAAGATAGGCCACACAGCACGAATGGAAGAGCTAAAGATGTCTTGTTCGGTAATCGTTGAGGTAACGCCACCAACTAGAGGGCGCAAAATCGCGGATATAGCAGGGTTTACTCCACTCAAGCTATCTGAAAACTGTTCACCATTAATCGTCACATCACTATCAAGGTGCGTGTAGTTAGCCCCTAAGGTAATAGAAGGAAGATTGAGGCTACTTGTTGAGTTCTGAAGGTGTTGATAACGTTCAACGTTGGCTTGTTGAGCCGCAAGAGAGTTGTTGTTTTCTTGCAATATTTGCCACGCTTCAGAAAAAGTGAGCGGAGCTGCATAGCCTGGCGAAGCCATAGTGCCGAGAAGCATACTGGCGATCGCAAGGTATCGGAATTTTGGTTTGGTCATCTGCATTAAATACCAATTAGAGTATTAACTCTAATGTTAACAGGGCGATAGTCATTTGTCTTGAATAGATTGTCTCATATGAATAGAAATTTTCATAACTCGTTAATCAAGTGTAAATAAGATTGAGTGACGTGAATATCAAAGATAAATGAAACTTAAAAAGCACGCATAAGCGTGCTCTTTAAGTTCAGTATAGAAGTGTTTTTACAAAATGAAGTGGCTTATTTAAAGCTAGGACAATGGTGATCGGCGCGCCATACCAATTGTCTTGAACCTTGCATTGTTTGTAATAAATCTCTCCCTGACATTTGCGGGAATGCTAACAATACCTTGAGATCGAGTGGGGAGGTGCCATCTTTCTCATAGGCTCTTACGTGAGTAAAAGTCGATTGTAAGTGTTTGAACAGCATAGTCTTAGTAAGACAAATTCCAAAGTTATCGCGTTTCATTGCCTTGTTTCCTTTTCAACAATGTTTATACGTTATGTTTGTTATCCTGTTTCTATTGGACGTTGCCACTGATCGATACTTCCTGCTCATCAATGTTTTATTATTGGGTGATGCTTTTATCAGTCACCTCTTCGTTGTCTGGCTAGCCGAGTTTGAAATAGCGATGGATGAATAGGGGAGAATACTTAATCCGTTTGTTCATCATTCGTAACGGCGAGCGTGCAACTTTTAGTTATAGATACGTCCAGCGAGCGAAGGGTTGTTGCTATTTTGTTAATCGAAGTTTCGATTCAAAGCGCGGTCTGAAAATCATGACCTATGGCTTAGCAACAATAAACTTCTTCATATGCAACCATTATAATTGTATTTATTTTAAACAACCTAAAAAACACCTAAAAGCTTAGTGATCTAGCTCAATATTTATTCGTTTATTTTGGTTTTTAAGCTAATCAGTCCTAAAAATGAACGATTAATCGAGATGAACAACGTAAAGGATTATCAATTAACAATCTGCTCAATTATTTAGTTGAGTAGCAGTCACAAATTCATGCCCCTAGAAAGGTCATGCGATTAACTTGGTGTTAACATTGATCGTCTAACACTAGGGACGGTGGAATATGAAATGGAGCAGTATCAGTTTCCGTAAAAGGTTACTGATTATCATGACGGTCACTGGCCTCGTTGAACTTTTGATTCTTGCAGCTGCTGGTTTTTACTACATCAAACAATCTCAAGAACAAGAGATGGGTTTGAAAGCGTTAGGTGTTGCTGAATTTCTATCTGAATCGCCGCTTGTCACCAGCATTATTCAAGAAAATGGAACGTTGGACCCTAATGGCGTTCCCTACGTTTTGTCTGAAAAAACCCAAGTTAAATTTCGTAACCTTACTCAGCTCATTGGCGCGGCGTTTATCGTTGTTGGAGATGATAAAGGTATCCGCCTGATTCACCCTTATGATGACAGGCTCGGTAAACCCATGCGTGGTGGCGATAACCAAAAAGCATTGGTATTGGGCGAGTCTTATGTGTCGACAGCCAAAGGATCGCTGGGTTTTTCAGTTCGTGGTAAATCCGCGGTAAAAGACACCCAAGGTACCGTTATTGGTGTGGTGTCAGTTGGTTACTTATTGGATTCGTTGCAAGATCGAATCGAACCTTACTTAGCCTTTTTGATTGTGATGGCGTTGCTGGTGGTTGCGGTCAACGCTTTGATTTCGAGTTATGTATCTCGCCGTTTTCAACGCGCTATTTTGGGCTTTGAGCCTGAAGAGATAGGCCGGTTGTATGTTGAGCTAGATGTAACCATGAGTACCGTGAAAGAGGGCATTCTGAGCATCGATAAGCACGGCATTTTACGTTCAATTAATAAGAGTGCCTGCGATATTTTATCGATAGACAGGGATAAAGCACTCAATCAACAGCGCCTTTCTGATGTATTGCCAGGCAGTGATTTAGAACAACTGCTATCAACCGGCGACACCGACCACGATGTTGAGTTGTATTTAAACAATAAGCGAATCATTGCTAACCGAAGCCCGATTATAGTGGCAGGTGAGGTGGTCGGGGCGGTATCGAGTTTCCGATTACGAGATGAAATCAACGATTTAACAGACCAGCTCTCACAAACCAAAGAATATGCTGATCTACTGCGTTCACAAACCCACGAGCATCAAAACAAGCTCAACACCATCAGTGGCTTGATTCAGATGGGCGAGCTGGACTCTGTTCAACAATTGATTGGTCAAGAAACCGCTCATTACCAGAGCTTAATTGAGTTCTTAAGAGAGACGGTGAAAGACCCTCTTATTGCAGGCATGCTTTTAGGCAAAACAGAGCGAGCTCGAGAGATTGGGTTAGAGCTTAAAGTGGAAGAGGGATCAAGGCTTGAAGCTCTGCCTAGCTGGTTAAACGCGGATGACGTTGTCACAATTCTTGGCAACCTGATTGATAACGCCTTTGACGCCACCATGACGGCGATTAAGCAAGAGGGTCAAATTGCGCCAGCGCGTCGGGTTATTGAAGTTTCAATCAGTGATTTTGGTAATGAAATTATCGTAGAAGTAGAAGACAAAGGGTGCGGTTTGCCGAAAGAGTTGGCGACCAAAGCACTCACCGAAAAAGGCGTATCGAGCAAAGCGAAGCAAAATCGTGGTGTGGGTTTGTATCTGATAAAGCAGCTGGCAGACCGATATCAAGGGCAGCTTGAAATGGTCGACAACCAAGATTTTGGCACGCGAATGACGGTTTATTTGCCAAAAGAAGAACAATAATAATTAAGCACGAAGCGATCTTGTGAAGATCATCGTGACGGAAAAAACATGGTTAAAGGAAGAACATAAATGAACGCAATCACGAGAGTCATGGTCATTGAAGATGATATTGCGATTGCAGAGCTACACCATCGTTATTTAGAACAGATGGGTGGCTTTGACGTGGTCGGCATTGCCACTACACAGTCTGAAGCGCTGATGCAACTGGACATCTTAAAACCGAATTTGGTGTTATTGGATGTGTATCTGCCGGACGGGTGTGGGCTCGATATTCTTAATCACGTAAGAGGGAGCAATCAAGGCTGCGACGTTATCTTGATTACTGCTGCTCGGGATGTGGATACGCTGCAGCAGGCAATGCGCGGGGGAGTGGTGGATTACCTATTAAAACCAGTCATGTTTCCTCGTTTGGAAGCAGCACTGAAGAAGTATCAGTCACAGTTACAAGAGTTCGAAAGCGTGTCTGATTTGAACCAAGGTTTGGTTGATAAGATGCTGCAAGCCAATGCCAAAGCGGACTCAGGAAAAGTATCAACCTTGCCCAAAGGCATTGATGGCGTAACGTTGGATAAGATCAGAGCCATTTTTCAGCAAGCTGATGCCGTTAATATTACCGCCGATGAAGCCGGAGAACGAATTGGTGCTAGCCGAACCACCGCCAGACGCTATTTAGAATTTTTGATTACCACTGGTGAGTTAGTCGCAGACTTAAATTACGGTACCGTAGGTCGCCCGGAGCGCTGCTACAACAAAGCGCAAAGATAAACACGACACCATCAAAATAAATATAAAGCCAGTTGAATAAGCTGGTTTTACCTTTTTCTCCCTTTCCTATTGCTCACTCCACCGACCAGATACCGTCCTTTCTTGACTACACTGTTTGAGAATGCCGATTTGCTTCTCCCTCGGGTCAAATGAACGGAACTATCGATTAGAATTTGTTCGAAATGAGTCAATATTTAATCGATTGCTTTCACAGTGGTTGATGTAAATCAAATAGTCATAGACAATACTGTCCCGAATAGAGGTGATAGCTTTCACCCTCGTTTACCAAACGCATTCTCAAATTTAATAGGCGCTTACTATTGATGTAATAGTTAAGACCTATTATCTATTTTCGTATGTCGCTGATACCTTTGGCGAATACTAAAAACCTTGTTTTTATAGGAAAGATGATGGTAATACCTGAAAACAGCAGCATCGTTATTTTTGGTGCGTCGGGAGATCTAACTTACCGCAAGTTAATTCCTGCTCTATACCACCTGTATGCTAGCAATCAACTACCAGAATCCTTTGCGATTCTTGGAGTGAGCCGTACTGAGTACAGCGATGAGTCTTACCGTGAGAAGCTGAAGAAGTCTCTTCAGGAAATGGAAAAAACTGAACCAGAGACGCTGAATGCATTTATTGAACATCTGCATTACCAAGCGATCAATACTTCAGATGTAGACGACTATGCTCGTTTAGCACAACGTCTAGACAAGCTTGAGCAAGACTACCAATTCGAAAACCATAACACATTGTTCTACTTGGCAACCCCGCCAAGCCTATACGGTGTGATTCCAGCAAACCTTGCTGCGCATGGCCTTAACGATGAATCGAACGGCTGGCGTCGTCTGATCATCGAAAAACCATTTGGTTACGACTTAGCATCAGCTCAAGCGTTGGATGAAGAGATCCATCATCACTTCCAAGAACACCAGATCTACCGTATCGACCATTACCTTGGTAAAGAGACGGTTCAAAACCTTCTAGTGCTTCGTTTCTCAAACGCGATGTTTGAACCACTGTGGAACCGTAACTTCATTGAATACGTTGAAATCACAGGTGCTGAGTTCCTTGGCGTTGAAGAGCGTGGCGGATACTACGACGGTTCTGGCGCAGTTCGCGACATGTTCCAAAACCACCTGCTGCAAGTGCTAGCGATGGTAGGTATGGAGCCGCCTGCACAAATTAACGCTGATTCTATTCGTGATGAAGTGGTTAAAGTGCTTCAGTGTCTGAAACCATTAGAAGAAGATGATCTGCGTAAAGATTTAGTATTAGGTCAGTACACAGCATCAGATGTTCGTGGTCAGCACCTACTAGGTTACCGTGAAGAGCATGGTGTAGCGGATGATTCTCGTACCGAGACTTACATCGGCTTGAAAGCTCACATCAATAACTGGCGTTGGAATGGTGTTCCTTTCTACGTACGTACAGGTAAACGCTTACCAACACGTGTGACTGAAATCGTGATTCACTTTAAGAACACGCCACACCCAGTATTTGGTCAAGATGCACCAGAGAACAAGCTGATTATCCGCATCCAACCGGATGAAGGTATTCAGATGAGCTTTGGTTTGAAAGAGCCAGGCGCAGGCTTCAAAGCAAAAGAAGTGAAAATGAACTTCTCTTACTCTGACTTGCCTGAAACTCAGATGCTGACGGCTTATGAGCGTCTTCTTCTTGATGCACTGAACGGTGATGCGACTCTGTTTGCACGTACCGATGCGGTAGAAGCATGTTGGAAGTACGTTCAACCAATCTTAGACTTCAAGCAAGATCCTCAAGCACTGTTTGGCTATGCTTGTGGTACTTGGGGCCCACAGGAAGCAGATGAACTTCTGCAACGTGATGGCCGCGCATGGCGTTTCCCATGCAAAAACTTAACAGACACGGATTACTGCGAACTATGATCAATCACAAGATCTTTGCAACGCCTGAACTGGTTGTTGAAAACCTAGCAAATGAAATGAAAGCATACAGCGAGCAGGGCAAACCTGTTCACATTTCACTGTCTGGTGGCAGCACGCCAAAAATGCTTTTCAAACTTTTAGCACAGGCGCCATACGCGGAAGGTATTCAATGGAATAACCTTCACTTCTGGTGGGGCGACGAACGTTGCGTTGTACCAGACGACGCTGAAAGCAATTTCGGTGAAGCAAACGCGCTCTTATTTTCAAAACTAAAAGAGTTTACTCAAGTAAACCTTCCTGCTGAAAACATCCACCGCATCCGTGGTGAAGATGAACCAAAAGCAGAAGCAGAGCGTTTCGCAAAAGAGATGGCAGACGTAATCCCAACAGAAAACGGCACGCCTGTATTCGATTGGATTCTGCTTGGTGTTGGCGCAGACGGTCACACAGCTTCACTATTCCCAGGTGCAACCAACTACCAAGATGAGAACCTATCTGTACTGGCTTCTCACCCTGAGTCTGGTCAAATCCGTGTTTCTAAAACCGCAAAAGTTTTAGAAGCAGCAAAACGAATCAGCTACCTAGTACTGGGTGCAGGTAAAGTTGAGATCGTTAAAGAAATTCATACAACTCCTGCTTCAGAACTGCCTTACCCGGCAGCGAAAATCCAGTCTAAAACTGGCGAAACAGAGTGGTTCCTAGATTCAAATGCAGCAAGTGCTATCGCATAAGTGCGAATAGCCGCAAGGAGATAAAATAATGAAAGGTGATATCGGTGTAATTGGCCTAGCAGTAATGGGTCAGAACCTTATCCTAAACATGAACGACCACGGCTTCAAAGTTGTGGCTCATAACCGTACTGCTGCTAAAGTAGACGAGTTCCTAGAAGGCCCAGCTAAAGGTACTAACATTGTTGGTGCTTACTCTCTAGAAGAGCTAGTTGAGAAGCTAGAAGCGCCACGTAAAGTGATGCTTATGGTTCGTGCTGGTGACGTTGTAGACACGTTCATCGAAAACCTAATCCCACTTCTAGACGAAGGCGACATCATCATTGATGGTGGTAACACTAACTACCCAGACACTAACCGTCGTGTAGCGCATTGTCGTGAGAAAGGCATCCACTTCATCGGTACTGGTGTATCTGGTGGTGAAGAAGGTGCTCGTTTCGGTCCTTCAATCATGCCAGGTGGTGCGGCTGAAGCTTGGGAAGCGGTTAAGCCAATCTTCCAAGGTATCTCGGCAAAAACTGACGCTGGTGAGCCTTGCTGTGACTGGGTTGGTAACGACGGTGCTGGTCACTTCGTTAAGATGGTACACAACGGCATCGAATACGGTGACATGCAGCTTATCACTGAAGCATACCAGTTCATGAAAGATGGCCTAGGTATGTCTGCTGACGAGATGCAAGCAGTATTCGCTGACTGGAACAAGACTGAGCTAGACAGCTACCTAGTTGAAATCACTGCTGACATCCTTGGCTACAAAGATGAAGACGGTGAAGCGCTAGTTGAGAAGATCCTAGACACTGCAGGCCAAAAAGGTACGGGTAAGTGGACTGGTATCAACGCACTAGACCTAGGTATCCCACTAACACTGATCTCTGAGTCTGTATTCTCTCGTTGCCTGTCTGCTCTTAAAGACCAACGTGTTGAAGCTGAAGCTTTGTTTGAGAAGACAATCACTCCAGTTGAAGGCGACAAGCAAGAGTGGGTTGATGCACTACGTCAAGCTCTACTGGCTTCTAAGATCATCTCTTACGCTCAAGGTTTCATGCTAATGCGTGAAGCGTCGAACGAAAACGGCTGGGACCTAAACTACGGTAACGTAGCGCTAATGTGGCGTGGTGGTTGTATCATCCGTTCTGCATTCCTAGGCAACATACGTGATGCGTACGAAGCAAACCCAGACATCGCGTTCCTAGGTTCTGACGAGTACTTCAAAAACATCCTACAAGGCAGCCTAGTGGCATGGCGTAAAGTAGCAGCGAAATCTCTAGAGTCTGGTATCCCAATGCCATGTACGATTTCTGCGCTATCTTTCCTAGACGGTTACACAACTGCACGTCTACCAGCGAACCTGCTTCAAGCTCAACGTGACTACTTCGGTGCTCACACTTACGAGCGTACTGACCGTCCACGTGGTGAATTCTTCCACACAAACTGGACTGGTACAGGCGGCGATACTGCTTCTACAACTTACGACGTATAATCGTTAGTTAGAATCAGTAGAGAACAAATTTGTTCTTTCAGCTGCAAACTAGAAAACAAAAGGATGCCTCAGTGGCATCCTTTTTTGTTGGTTTGCGTATTTTTAGATGGTCACTTCAAACACACAACTAATTATCGCTTAGGCGGTCATGATATGTGGTTGTACATCGTCGTTGTATTGATCTCGAATGGCCATAAAGCTGTCTAGGTTTTGTTTAGGCGCTTCAACCCACTCTGGGTCAAACATTGAACCAGTGTTTGCTTCTATATAGGCCATCACCTCATTCAGTGACCAAGCGTGTTTATAGGCTCTTTTACTCATTAACGCATCGAATACGTCTGCCAGTTAATAGCGTATGCGCTATTGCTTAACTAAAGTGCTGTTAATGATGATCTGGACGTTAAATAACCATTTTAAAATTAAATGAAAAGATAAATAGGATAACGCACATGCTTTATGCCATCATAAAGGCATAAATAAGGGCAATGGATGTAATGCCCAAGTGATTGAGCTAGAAATGGTCAGTGATGACGGTGTTCTAGAGTAAATTCAAGGCCTTTAGTTGCCTTGAAAAAGGTAATGTTATGACTGAAGAAGAAAGAATCGAACTGCAACAAAATAACCCGCTACACGGCTTAAAGCTTGAAACCATGATCACTGAATTAGTGGATCATTATGGTTGGGAAATTTTAGATGCGGCAATGCGTATGAACTGCTTTAACACTAAGCCTACAGTGGCAAGCGCAGTTAAATACCTGAAGAAAACCGAATGGGCTCGTGAGAAGGTTGAAAACTTCTACCTTTACCGTTTCAAGCGCATGCCTAAAGCATCGGACATCGAATACCAGATGCCTCCGCGTTCACGTACATTCCGCCATGGGCTAGAGCCTCGTGAGCCAATGGAACTAACGGTTGAGTCTATCCACGCTTCTCAAGCTAAAGCTGCGTCTGCATTTAAAGAGCGCCGCGGCGGTAACGGTCGTAACTTCCGTCGTTAATAAGAAGGCGTCGACGATTAGTACGCCTAATTAGATAAGCGAAAAACACAAAAGGAGCCTATGAGCTCCTTTTTTTAATTCGTTCGATTAAACCGTAATTGGCTAAGCTTCGCGGTTCTTTCTTTGATTCTTCCAAAGATCGGTGACATAAACGATCGCACTGACCAGTAAGAATAGCGCTGACACAGAAAACAGAGCGGGCATTTTTAAGATCCACGCGAATGTGGCAGCAAGAAAAGCGACAAAGCAAATGAGTCGACTTGATGACATGACATGACCGAGTTTAATGTTCATAACGCCTCCTAATGAAGTCTCACTTTCGACAGGAGAAGTATCCCACCCTTGGAAAAATAAAGGCTAAAAAACAGTCTAAATTGTTATCAAATTTACTAATTAAAGGACTCGTCTCACACATATCGACACTGTTATTTTATAAGTAATAAAATAGCCAAATCGGTATGAGCAGGGTGGAGTCTTTTGGCTTTATCTTTTCAGTTGCAAGTCTTATTAAACCGAACGTCTAATTAGCATAGAAAAAGTAAGCGGTGATCAAAAAGCTCGCGATGATCACTGTGGTTCGAACATAGTGTTGAGGGATGCGGCGAGAGATTTTTGCTGAATAATAACCACCAACCAATGTACCCAATAATACAGCCATGCCAGACGGCCAATCAATCGAACCATTGACGATAAAAAATACGATCGCTGCGAGGGAAGCACACGCGGACACGAGCAGTTTGATGCCATTCATCACGTTGATGTTGGTGTAACCAGCCAGCGCCAAGTAGCTCAATGTCACAATGCCTAAGCCTGCATTAAAATAACCACCATAAACACACACGATCAAAAGCAATACAGCGGAAAAGAACGCCCCTGCGCTGGTGGCGTGCTTATGTTTAGCGGTTACTTTCTTTAGCCATTTGTTGAGAGTGCCACCAAAGGTAAAAAGCAGAGCGGCGAACAGTAATAACCAAGGTACGGATTGGGTAAATAGCGCTTCTGGCGTGTGTAGTAGTAAAAATGCACCAATGCCGCCGCCAATTACGCATAGCCCAACAACGAGCTTGAGTTGTTTGGTACCAGATTGAATTTCGTGGCGCAGTGCGTAAGCACCACTGATGTAACCAGCGCATGAAGCAAAGGTGTTGGTCGCGTTGGCTGCTATTGGTGGAACGCCAGCAAATAACAAAGCAGGGAAAGTGATGAAGCTGCCGCCACCCGCAATGGAGTTAAGCACACCGCCAACCACCCCTGATAAGAATAGAATCAACCAATCCATAGTTTTAGAATCCAATACGTTAACTAACTGGTTACCTTACTTGAATTTGTTATGAATATCAGCGCCATGTGTGTTGTAAAGATAGGTTTGTGAGTTTGCTACCATCTTTAACCGCTGGTTTTAATTGAGGCTTTAAATGAAAAAAGGAGCCAATGGCTCCTTTCGTTGAGGTTTAGTTGATTCGATAAAGCTTTACACTTCTACTGGCTTCGCTCTAAAACTCTTAAATAGTTTCACTAGAATCGGGCTAGACAGCACCAATACCGCCAGAATAGTGAAGGTCATCGTAATAGGGCGTTCCCATAAGAAGTTCAACTCACCATCGCTGATCATCAATGCTCGTCTTAAGTTCTCTTCCATCAAGCCGCCCAATATGAAGCCTAACAGTAATGGTGCCAATGGGAAGTTGGCTAGCCTTAATGCTATCGCAGCCATCGCCACCAGTAGCATCACAAATACGTCCATCGTGTTGAATGACACCAAGTACACGCCAGTGATTGAGAAGAAGATAATCATTGGCAGTAGAACCGTTCTAGGTACCGCTAGCAGTTTAGAGATATATGGGATCAACGGTAGGTTTAAGATAACCAGCACGATGTTGCCAAAGTACATCGAGATAATCACCGACCAAAATACGTCTGGGTGTTCAACGAACAAGCGAGGACCAGGCTGAATACCGTAGGCAATCAATGCACCAAGCATAATCGCAGTTGTACCAGAGCCCGGAATACCCAGCGTTAGTAGCGGAACGAATGAACCACTTGAAGCGGCGTTGTTTGCTGATTCAGGAGCAACAAGACCACGGATACTGCCTTTACCGAACTCTTTCTGCTTGTCTTTTGGCGCGAGGCTACGCTCCATACCGTAGCTTAGGAATGCCGCAATAGTGGCACCTGCGCCCGGTAGAACACCGGTAAAGAAACCGAGAATAGAAGATCGAATTGAAACTGGTGCCACTTCTTTGAACTCTTCTTTGGTGACCTTCATGCTACCAATATCCGACATCTTTTGGCTTTCTTCCGCGCTGGTGTCTTGCTCTGGTTTTAGAATACCCATCAAGGTTTCACCCAGTGCGAATGTTGCCATCGCTAATAATAGGAAGCTAAAGCCATCCATCAGATCCGTAAGGCCAAAAGTGAACCGTTCAACGCCAACACCTTTGTCGATACCTACAGTTGATAGCATCAAACCAAGAATAGTCATCATCCACGCTTTGATTACCTGACCTGGGCCTGCAAACGCCGCTACAGCGGATAGACCTAATAGCATCAATGCAAAGTAGTCTGAAGACTGGAAGCTCAGTGACACGCTTGCTAGAGCCGGTGCGGCAATCAAAAGCATGATTGCTGACAGCGTACCGCCAGTGAAAGAAGAGTAAGCCGCGAGTGCAAGTGCTTTACCTGCTTGACCTTTTTGAGCCATCGGGTAGCCGTCAAACGCGGTTACTACCGTTGACGAACAACCCGGAGCATTGATTAAGATTGATGACGTAGATCCACCAAAAACCGCGCCGTAATACACACCAGCCATTAAGATGAGGCCAGAAGAAGGGTCTAAGCCGTATGTAATAGGGATCATCAACGCAATGGCTGAAATTGGTCCTAATCCCGGAAGCATCCCGATAAAGGTACCGACGAAGCAACCCACGATGACCATCATGATGTTCATTGGCATCACAGCGGTCGAAAGCCCTTGTAAAATTCCGTCTAACATAATGTTATCCCTACCAAAGAGTGAAGATTAAACCAGGCTCTAGGTAGATATCTAAGCCTTGAGTTAATAAAAGAAAGAACGCGATAACGAAAGGAAACGACGCACCAAATAAGACAGCTTTGCGGCGCTCACCCAGTAGGTAAAAGCCTGCAAGTAAGAAGAAGCTGGTTGCTAAAACAAAGCCAAGATAAGTCAGTCCAACACCGTACAGAGCCATTAACACCAAGAAGCCAATAAGCAGTTTCCAGTTCAGCGGCGTAGTGTCGCATGTAACTTTTTTATCCGGCTGTCCGGTTATAAGCAGGATCAACGAAAGGCCAATGCCGATAAACGTTAGCAGGATAGGTAAGGTTCTTGCTGTGAAGGGTTCGTACTCGTCACCGGGGAACAAAGGAATCAGCGTGGTTTGGTAGCCATAGCATAAACATGCAAGCATAAAGAGCATGGCTCCGATGCGATCCTTCGAAAGCAAAGATTCCTTACTCAGAAATTTGGTTGGTAAGTCCGACATATCCAACTCCATTTGGGGTGGTATAAAAAGTAAAAAAGCCGTACATGAGCGAGTCAATGAAATGTCTGGGATCACTAACCAAAGGTAAGCGAATTACGGTACTGGTTTATCAGCCACTTGCGTTTACAACGAATCGGCAAGCGTTAGTAATACGTCTACGAATAAACAAAGGAGTTTGAAGTTAACTCATGCACGGCGAAACAAGGAAAGAGTAAGAGGGCACATAGGCCCTCTATGGTTGTTGGTTATTTCAAGAAACCAAGCTCTCGCATTAGGTCGCCCATCTGTTTTTCTTGATCTTCTAGGAAGGCGTAAAAATCTTTGTCAGCTTTGTAGTTGTCGATCCAACCGTTACGGTCACGAACCACTTGCCACTCATCGGTTTTGTACATTTTGCCAAGCGCTACATTCCACTCGTCAATTTTTGCTTGGCTTGTACCCGGTGCCGCAAAGAAACCACGCCAGTTAGCAAATACTGTCTCGTTGCCGTATTCAGTCAGTGTTGGGATGTTAGGCGCAGCGTCAAGACGCTTTGGAGCCGTCACAGCAAGCACTTTTACTTGGCCAGACTTAGACATCTCTAGTACTTCACCAAGGCCTGTCGAAAGCAGCTGTGTTTCGCCAGAAAGCAGTGCCGCCATCGCTTTACCGCCAGCATCGTAGGCAATGTAACGTACTTTCTTCGCATCAAAACCTTCGCCTTTGAACGCTGCCGCTACTACAAGGTGGTCCATGCTGCCACGAGCTGAACCGCCAGCAATCTTCACTTTACGTGGGTTGGTTTCGAATTCTTTAACGACGTCTTCCCAAGTGTTGTACTTAGAATCTGCAGACGCGACAATTGCACCGTAATCGGCAATGGTTGCTGCTACAGGAGTTAGGTCACGGAAAGATTGAGGGAAAATCCCGGTCAACGAGCGTACAACGATAGGAGTCGAGTTAACCATCAGTGTATCTTCCTGACGCTTAGCGGTTTCGATTAGATGAGCAATAGCTTTACCGCCACCACCACCAGACAAGTTTTGGAAAGAGACATTTTCTACGATGTCTGATTTCACCAATACATCACCCGTACCACGAGCTGTCATATCCCAACCACCACCAGCGCCGCCAGGGATTAGGAAGTGGATTTTTTCTACGTCAGCAGCAAAAGTGTTGAAAGAAAAGGTTGCTGCGATGATAGAAGCCGCAAGAGTAGGTTTCAGTGCCTTGAACATGGTTCACGTTCCTTATGTAGGGGATCTCTTCAATGGAGAGAAACTTATGTTTTATTTCCAGCTACTAAACAGATGAGTAGGATATTGCTTAGCAGATGAAGCTAAAGTTAACGGTGTGTTAATGAAATGTCTGTAATGCGGCGATATTGAGAATAAAGAACATTGGATTAATATTGTTCATAAAGTTCACGGTAACGTGTTTTTGTCCATTTACTGTTGAATGATATCTGGATTCTAAAATCGTAGTTATTGTCTCAGAATGATTGAATTCATTGACAAAGGTTGGATTTAACTAGCGTTTTCTACTCGAGTGCATTGGTTGTTGGTCTATATTGTTAGATGTGACTACGATAACTATTTCTGCAAAAGAGTCAGGTGTATAGAGGTGTTAGATTTTAGATGTGGAATAATGAGTTACTATAGTTGATATGCAACTTAAGCGGTATTGATTGCGCTAGGCTGTTAACTTTGGAGTTGGCGATTATTCAAGGATGAAATAATGGCATTAAAAAAAATTTCGTTACGATTTACTGTTGGAGGAATGTTTTTACTCGCGACATTTCTTACCGCTGTTGTTGCGGTTTCACTGCAATATTACTTCAGTAAAAAAATGGCGACTGAGAATACCCTATCAAAGTTGACGATGGTGTCCCAAGAGCTGAGTAACTATATCGGCGCGGTTGATTCTGACGCAGCCAATACCGCGCGTTTACTTTCTTCAGTGAAACGTTCTATAAGTAACAAAATATCGAAAGAAGAGTCGCGTACTATTCTTTCAGAAGCAATTAAAGATAACCCTCTCTTTTATAGTATTTACATTGGCTCGTCTAATGAAAACTTCTTCCAAATTATTAATCTAGAATCTGCCCCTGTCGTTAGAGAAAAAATCGGTGCACAACAAACGGACCGTTGGGTTGTGGTTGAGATTCAAAATATAGGGCAGGAGCGAGTCCGGACAACGAAATACTTTGACCAAGAGTTTTCCCTCAGAAGCTCAACTACGGAGCAGAGCAACTACCTTCCAACTACTAGGCCTTGGTATGTTTCTGCTAATGTTCAGTCGGTCGAAAAAACTCAGCCATATCTTTTCCAGCATTTACAAATTACCGGGCAAACTTATTCTTTAGCGTTTGATTCAAAAATAGAATCTGAAGTTCAACATGTGATTGGTATTGATATTGTGTTGTCTTCTTTGGCTAGCAAACTATCAAGTACGGCGCTTGGCTTAGCAGAAGACAGTAAGGTTGAGTCTTTCTTATATTCGAAATCGGGTAATATTATTGCGTCTAACCTCAAGGTTAACAATCAGGAATCGGAGTTTGATGTATCAACATTGATGCTATCGTCTGAGCAGCAAGCCTTGATTAACGATACCCCTCCGCTGTTAGTGTCTAATCAAAATGATTGGGGGCCGATGGACTTTTCAGTGGCGGGAAAACCAAACGGCTATGCGATAGACCTTCTTAAAATGATTGGTGAGATGACAGGGATCAGGTTTGAATTTGTTAATGGTTTCTCTTGGGGCGAGCTTGTCAGTAAGTTTCAAGAAGGAAGTATTGATGGCCTGCAATCGGTTCAAAATTATAAAAATAATGGCATAGATGGCCTATACACGACTCCAATTTATGAATTGCCATTTTCTGTCGTGACAAGGGTCGGTGCGAAGGTTGTCACTAATTATGCCGAGCTTGAGGGTAAAAAAGTTGCCATTTTATCTGGGTGGTCAATTATTCCTAAGTTAAGAGAGGACTTTCCGAACATTGATTTAGTTGAATTTGAAAACCTAGAGTCTGCATTTAATTCAATTGAAAGCGAAGAGAACTTTGCTTTCTTAGAAGCAGAACCCGTACTCTCGTTTGCATTAGATAGGTTTTTCCAGCCAGGCCTTGTTGTCAATGGGACTCTAGAAGATCTAAAACAGAACTACTCAAACCAATTCCACTTGGTGCTGCAGAGCAAGCATAAACAATTGCTCCCAATCATTGATCAAGCTATCAGCAAGTTAAGTGGTGAACAACTTGATGCCTTAGCGAAAAAGTGGCTGCATGATACCGGCTTTAATACGAATACGACGGTTCCTTATACTGAACTTTATGATTTGACTAAGGAAGCAACGGTTGAAGGCAGTATGGTAAGGGTAGAGTGGAATGGCGAGATCAAACATCTCTATTTAAAGAAAATAGACACGGGCGAACACTACTCTGAGTATTTTGCGGTATTGATTCCCGAATCTGAAGTCTTCAGTACAGTCAATAAACGTCTAGCAACCTCTGTTGGTGTAACGGTGTTACTGATGAGTTTGACGTTGCCTATTGCTTGGGCTTTTGGTGCGCCGATAGTGCATCCAATTCGCCAATTAGAGGAAGAGACTCATAAGGTTAAGCTGCGTGATTATGACAACGTGACAATTCTTGATACTCGAATCAAAGAAGTGTGGGAATTATCTGTTGCTGTAAAAGATATGGCTATGGAGATTAAACGACATGAACAGATGCAAGAGGCGTTTGTTGAGTCGTTTATCAAGCTCATCGCTCAAGCGATCGATGATAAGTCCGCTTATACGGCAGGGCATTGTAATCGTGTACCAGAACTCGGCTTGATGCTGGCTGACGCGGCGGAACAATCGCAGTCTGAGCACTTCAAAGACTTTGAGTTTAAAAATGATGACGAACGCCGTGAGTTTAGAATTGCGGCTTGGCTTCATGATTGTGGCAAGATCACGACACCGGAACACATCGTCGATAAAGGTACGAAGTTAGAAGCGAACTACAACCGAATCCACGAGGTGAGAACTCGATTTGAAGTACTTTGGCGTGATGCGGAAATCACCGCTTTGAGAAAACAACTTGATGGTACGCTATCAACGCAACTGATAGCCGATGAACTTACGGCAACGAAGCAGCAGCTACAAGATGACTTTGCCTTTATCGCTACGTCGAACGTTGGTGGTGAGTTCATGAGTGATGACAAAGTCACTCGTATTCGCTCGATAGCTGAGACGACCTGGACGCGTCACTTTGATGATCAACTTGGTCTATCACCGATAGAGGCAATGAATCGAGAGCCGAGTTCAAGTTTACCAGCCACAGAACCACTTTTGAGTGATAAGCCAGAGCACATAGTGAAAAGAGATAGGCCGTTAGAATTTGACCCGAAACATCAAATTAAAATGGATGTGCCTGAGCACTTATACAACCTAGGCGAAGTCTACAATCTGAGTATTGCACGCGGTACATTGACTGCTGAAGATAGATTTAAGATAAACGAGCACATGCTTGGCACGATTAAGATGCTTGAGAACCTGCCATTCCCGAAAGAGCTAAGTCGTGTTCCTCGCTACGCTTCAACTCACCATGAAACACTTAAAGGTACAGGGTATCCAAGGAAGCTGACTGGTGATGACCTTTCAATCCCAGAACGTATTCTGGTGATCTCCGATATTTTTGAGGCGTTAACTGCTGCGGATAGGCCTTATAAGAAGGCGAAGCCAATCAGTGTTGCTGTCGACATCATGTACAAAATGGCGTTGGACGAGCATCTCGATATCGAACTGTTTAGATTGTTCTTAACCAGCGGTACTCACCTGCGTTATGCAGAAGAGTATCTCAAACCGGAACAGATTGATTTCGTTGATATCAACAAATACCTAGAAGTTACTCGTCAGATAGCTTGATTAAAGGTTGGCTTGTTAGAACGGGTTCGATGAATGAAAGGCGCACATGAGTGCGCTTTTTTATATCTGTTTATCGGTGAGCTGGTGGATAGATACGAAGGGGGCTGCTTTTGACAAGTTTCGGCTATAAGTTGTCGACATATCGATTTCAAATGATTTTAGGGTAGATAGGGGGTTAGTGACTCTTACTCTGATTAAATCGATAAATAACAGATGGTTGAGTTGTTTGTAGTGTCCTTTTGGATTAGTTTTAATCGTCTATGAAAAATACTACCTTAGTCTAAATTGTCGACAATTGGCTTGATTGTCGACAATTTAATCGTGTATTTTATGTTCATGTTATGAAAATGTTTACAATTAAGGCTCAACAGTCAGAAGTGAGCAGCGTGAATATGAATACTGCGATAAAAGATCTCACCTTAAGTGCAAACACGAAAACTCGTGTGAGCGATAAAGAAAACACCAAGTCAGAAAACCTAACGGAATACCTCGTTGAGGCAATTGTTAACGGTGAATTACCTCCGGGCAGTAAGATCTCGGAGCCTGAGCTGGCCAAACGCTTTGAAGTAAGTCGAGGTCCATTACGTGAAGCGATAATGCGTGTGGAAGGACTTGGCCTGATAGAACGTATTCCACATGTTGGTGCGCGAGTTATTACATTCTCAGCAGACAAACTACTTGAGCTTTACGCGGTGCGTGAAGCATTAGAAGGCATGGCTGCTCGATTAGCGGCGAGACACATCACACAAGAAGAGTTGATCGGGCTTGAAGGCTTATTGTCGACACATTCTAAACATATCGATGAAGTAGAAGGCTCTTCTTATTTTTATCAACATGGGGATTTTGATTTCCATTACCGCATTATCAAAGCGAGTCGTAACAGCAAACTCATTTCGCTGCTGTGTGATGAGCTTTATCATCTATTACGCATGTACCGCTACCAATCGCCTAGAGCACAGTCTCGACCAAAAGAGGCGCTTGATGAACATAAATATATCCTACAAGCAATTCGTAACCGTGATGAAGAGCTAGCAGAAATGCTAATGCGAAGACACATCTCGGGTAGCCGATTGCTTATAGAGCAACAAATTCAATCCAAAGATCTTGATTAACTGGCGACTGGTATTTGCCAGCGGTTCTTCGCTGGCGAGAGCTAAACATCAGTAGTCATAAAGATTAGAAATTAACAATTAACAAGGAGCGTCATTATGAAGTTATCAGCAGGAGCTAAGTTCCGACAAGCTGTGCAAGACAACGATCCATTGCAGATTGTCGGCACGGTGAATCCGTATTGCGCGATGATGGCAAAGAACTTGGGGCATCAGGCGATCTATTTGTCTGGTGGAGGTATCGCCAATGCGTCTTACGGTTTGCCTGATTTAGGTATCACCACATTGAACGATGTGTTGGTCGATGTTGAACGTATTACTAACGCATGTGATCTGCCATTGCTAGTGGATATCGATACGGGTTTTGGTGGCGCATTTAATATTGCACGTACCATTCGCGCTATGGAGAAGGCAGGCGCAGCAGCAATCCATATGGAAGACCAAGTGGCCCAGAAACGCTGTGGTCATCGACCAAATAAAGCGATTGTAAGTCAGCAAGAGATGGTCGATAGAGTCAAAGCGGCAACCGATGCTAGAACCGATGAAAGCTTTGTGATTATGGCACGTACGGATGCATTGGCGGTTGAAGGCATTGATAGCGCAATTGAGCGAGCGATAGCTTGTGTTGAAGCGGGCGCAGACATGATCTTCCCTGAGGCGATGAATCAACTCGATCAATACGTGAAGTTCTCGGCAGCGCTGAAATCAGCAACGGGCAAGCACGTGCCTATTCTTGCGAACATCACTGAATTTGGCCAAACACCACTCTACAGCTGTAACGAGTTAGCCCAATCAAGTGTCGACATGGTGCTTTATCCATTGAGTGCGTTCCGTGCGATGAACAAAGCGGCGGAGAATGTTTACAAACACTTGTTAGTTGAAGGTAATCAAGAAGCTTTGTTGGATTCAATGCAAACCCGTAAAGAGCTTTACGAACACCTGAATTACCACGACTACGAGAACAAGCTTGATCAGTTGTTTTCAAGCGAAGGGTAAACCGGTTTCAATTAATCAAAAATTAACTTAATCCAATAACGTGAAATGGTTAGTCGCCATATCCAGTACCGATGATAAAGATCATCGGATACATAAACAGGCAGCACCAAAGAGTGCAGGCGACTAACACAGAAAAGGAGTTCACCATGTCTGTATCTTTGAGTGATAAAGTAGCTGTCGAAAAGGCTTCAACAGAAAACCAACAACAAAGCGAAAAACCCGAAATCAAACCAGCTAGCGCACCTGCAATCGGTGGTGCTGGTCTACGTGGGCAGAGTGCGGGAACCACGGCGCTATGTACGGTAGGCCAGTCAGGAACGGGTTTGACCTACCGTGGCTATGACATAACCGACCTTGCTAATCATGCTCAGTTCGAAGAAGTGGCGCATCTGTTACTAAGAGGTCATTTGCCCAGTGAAAAAGAGTTAGACGATTACAAAACGTTGTTGATTGGTTTGCGCGGCTTGCCTCAACCTTTGAAAGCAGCACTAGAGCTTATCCCTGTAGACGCTCATCCAATGGATGTGATGAGAACGGGTTGTTCAATGCTAGGTAATCTAGAGCAAGAGTCTGATTTTTCTGAGCAACTCCCCGCGACCGAACGAATGCTCGCACTTTTCCCTGCGATTATTTGTTACTGGTATCGCTTTAGCCATGATGGCGTGCGCATTGACACTGAAGATCAAAGCGAAGCGTGTCTGGGTGGCTACTTCTTGAAGATGTTAACGGATAAAGCGCCGAGTGAACTTCACAAGAAGGTAATGCACTGCTCGCTCACCCTGTATGCGGAACATGAGTTTAATGCTTCGACTTTTGCCGCTCGTGTGTGTGCATCAACCCTGTCTGATATCCATTCGTGTGTCACCGCAGCGATTGGTACGTTGAGGGGCCCTTTACATGGCGGTGCGAATGAAGCCGCGATGGAAATGATCCAAGATTGGCAAACCGCCGATGAAGCGGAAGCGAACATCATGAATATGCTCGCCAACAAAGACAAAATCATGGGCTTCGGTCATGCCATTTATCGTGAGAGCGACCCACGAAATGCTCTAATCAAGCGTTGGTCAAAAGAGCTTGCTCAAGAGGTGGGAGATGAACAGCTTTACGCCGTTTCAGAGCGTGTTGAAGCGGTAATGAAGCGCGAGAAAGGGCTGTTCTGTAATGCGGACTTCTTCCATGCATCGGCTTACCACTTCATGGACATCCCAACCAAATTGTTTACTCCTATCTTCGTGATGAGCCGCCTTACTGGTTGGACGGCACACGTATTCGAGCAAAGAGAAAACAATCGAATTATTCGTCCAAGTGCAGACTACACCGGGCCAGAGCATCAAGACTGGCTACCAATCCATTTACGTTAGTCCTCTATATCGAGCCGACTTATATCTCGAGGTGACTTTTCTCTTCATGTGATAAGGCCTCGAGAACCAACGAATAGAATTTAACAGATAATGGTGGATGTATGTCTGATGTAAAACTTGAAAGAAACCAAGAGCTTGATGAAAACAAGTATCGAAAGGTTTTACCGGGAACGGGTTTAGAATATTTCGACGCTTGCGAAGCGGTAGAAGCAATATCCCCGGGCGCTTATAAAACCTTGCCTTATACGTCGCGAGTGTTGGCAGAGCAATTAGTAAGACGCTGTGATCCTGAAACCCTTGAAGACAGCTTAAAACAGATCATTGAACGCAAGAGCGACTTAGATTTTCCTTGGTATCCTGCGCGAGTGGTGTGTCATGACATTCTAGGTCAGACCGCTTTAGTTGATTTAGCTGGCTTACGCGATGCGATTGCCGACCAAGGCGGAGACCCTGCCAAGGTGAACCCCGTTGTCGAAACTCAACTGATTGTTGATCACTCTTTGGCAGTGGAACATGCCGGGTTTGATAACGAAGCATTTGATAAAAACCGCGCGATTGAAGAGCGCAGAAACGAAGACCGTTTTCATTTTATTGAATGGTGTAAAACCGCGTTTAAAAACGTGAGTGTGATCCCAGCGGGTAACGGGATCATGCACCAGATTAACTTGGAGAAAATGTCTCCAGTTATTCAATCTAAAGAAGGCATCACGTTTCCTGATACTTGTGTTGGTACCGATAGCCATACACCGCACGTTGATGCTCTGGGCGTTATTGCGATTGGTGTGGGCGGCTTGGAAGCTGAGACAGTGATGCTCGGTCGTCCGTCGATGATGCGATTGCCTGATATTGTAGGCGTTAAACTGACGGGTCAACGACAAGAAGGGATAACTGCAACGGATATTGTGCTTGCGATTACTGAGTTCCTTCGCAATGAGAGAGTGGTCTCAAGCTATTTGGAATTCTTCGGTGAAGGGGCTCGTGCACTGACCATTGGTGACCGCGCAACCATCTCCAACATGACGCCAGAGTATGGTGCAACAGCCGGTATGTTTTACATCGATGAGCAGACCATTCAATACCTGAAGCTCACCGGTCGAGAGCCTGAGCAGGTTGAATTAGTTGAACGCTACGCTAAGCAAACCGGGCTATGGGCTGACGATCTAGACTCTGCTCAATACGAACGTGTATTAGAGTTTGATTTATCGAAGGTAGAGCGCAATCTTGCAGGGCCATCCAACCCCCATCGTCGTTTGCCAACCAGAGAGCTGGCTGAACAAGGCATCAGTCAAGCATCTTGGAAAGAGCAGCATGCTAAGCAGTACAGCGATGATCAGATGCCCGATGGTGCCGTAATCATTGCGGCAATTACTTCTTGTACCAACACCAGCAACCCAAGAAACGTAGTCGCCGCAGCATTGGTGGCTAAGAAAGCTAATCAGCTTGGATTAGTTCGTAAGCCGTGGGTGAAAACGTCATTTGCGCCGGGCTCTAAAGTTGCCAAGCTCTATCTTGAGTCGGCAGGTTTGCTACCTGAGCTGGAACAATTAGGCTTCGGTATCGTCGGTTATGCGTGTACTACCTGTAATGGTATGAGCGGAGCCCTAGATCCTGCTATTCAACAAGAGATCATCGACCGCGACCTGTACTCTACTGCTGTGTTGTCAGGGAATCGAAACTTTGATGGTCGAATCCATCCTTATGCCAAACAAGCGTTTTTAGCCTCACCGCCATTGGTGGTTGCTTATGCCTTGGCTGGCACGATTCGCTTTGATATCGAGAAAGACAGCTTAGGCACTGACAACCATGGTAAGCCAATCTACTTAAGCGATTTATGGCCGAGTGATGCCGAGATCGATGCTGTTGTCGGTGAGCATGTTAAGCCTCAGCAATTCCAACAAATCTACGTAAAAATGTTCCAGCCAGACGAGGAGCAGGTGACTACTGAACCGCTTTATGACTGGCGACCTCAAAGTACCTATATTCGCAGGCCACCTTATTGGGAAGGTGCTCTTGCGGGAGAACGAAGCCTATCTGGTATGAGACCTTTAGCGATTCTGGGTGACAATATCACTACAGATCACTTATCCCCTTCAAATGCGATTCTCGCTTCGAGCGCTGCGGGGGAATATCTCACCAAAATGGAAGTGCCGGAAGAGGACTTTAACTCTTACGCGACCCATCGAGGCGATCACTTAACCGCGCAACGAGCAACATTCGCCAACCCTAAGCTGTATAACGAAATGGTTAAGGACGCTGGAGAAGTTGTGCAAGGTTCACTAGCAAGAGTTGAACCAGAAGGTCAAGTTACGCGAATGTGGGAAGCGATAGAAACCTACATGAACCGTAAACAGCCTTTGATTGTCGTGGCGGGTGCCGATTATGGACAAGGTTCATCACGTGACTGGGCAGCCAAAGGGGTGCGCTTGGCGGGTGTTGAAGTGATTGTTGCCGAAGGCTTTGAACGAATCCACAGAACCAACTTAGTTGGAATGGGTGTGTTGCCTTTGCAGTTTAAAGCGGGAACCAATCGCAATACCTTAGAACTGGACGGCACCGAGCTTTACGACGTGTACGGCGACATTGAAGCAGGGTCTGATTTGGCTCTAGTCATCACTCGTAAAAACGGTGACAAGCTGGATGTTCCTGTGACCTGCCGACTAGACACGGCAGACGAAGTGAATGTGTACAGCGCTGGTGGCGTATTGCAACGTTTCGCTAAAGACTTTCTCGCACAGTAGGAGCTTATGATGACAAATAAACAGATAAAAGTACCTGCTACCTACATGCGGGGCGGAACAAGCAAAGGCGTTTTCTTCAACTTAAGTGACTTACCTGAGGCTGCGCAAGTTGCCGGAGAAGCTCGAGACGCATTACTTCTGCGCGTGATTGGTAGTCCAGATCCTTATGGCAAACAAACCGATGGCATGGGTGGTGCAACATCCAGTACCAGTAAAACCGTTATTGTTTCGAAAAGTAGTAAAGCCGATCACGATGTTGATTACCTATTCGGCCAAGTAGCAATAGACCAGCCGTTCGTTGATTGGAGCGGTAACTGCGGCAATCTGTCTGCTGCAGTGGGCCCATTTGCTATTCATAGTGGCCTAGTCGACTCGAATCGTATTCCAGAAAACGGTGTGGTCGAGGTGCGAGTATGGCAAGTGAACATAGAGAAAACCATTATTGTTCATGTACCTATCGCTGGTGGCGAAGTTCAAGAGTTAGGTGATTTTGAACTCGACGGTGTGACTTTCCCCGCCGCTGAGATCCAAGTTGATTTCCTAGACCCCGCCGATGCGAGTGGCTCTATGTTCCCAACAGGGAATGTTGTCGATTTTTTAGATGTTCCCGATCTGGGTTGCATCAAAGCGACATACATTAATGCTGGGATACCCACCATTTTTGTTGATGCTGAATCGGTTGGCTACCAAGGCACTGAACTTCAGTCAGATATCAATAGTGATACCAAAGCCTTGGCTCTGTTTGAATCCATACGAGCACATGGTGCAGTAGCAATGGGTCTTATTGATTCTTTAGAACAAGCTGAATCATGTCAACATACACCTAAAGTCGCGTTTGTTGCTAAGCCTCAAGCGTACCAAGCTTCCAGTGGTAAGTCGGTTGCTGTCGAAGATACTGACCTTCTGGTGCGTGCTTTGTCTATGGGGCAACTGCACCATGCCATGATGGGTACGGCTGCGGTTGCTATTGCTTCAGCGGCAAGTGTTCCTGGCACCTTAGTGAACTTGGCAGCCGGTGAGGGAAGTCGTGATTTCGTGACCTTTGGACACCCGTCAGGAACCTTAAAGGTAGGTGCGAAAGCGCTGCAGGCCGAAAGTGGGTGGAAAATAGAGAGGGCGATTATGAGTCGTAGTGCCCGAGTGATCATGGAAGGTGCCATTCGTGTGCCTTTTCCCAAGTAAAGCGATTGTCGTGAACGGTTAAATGTTCACGAATACAACGCTGAGAAAAGAGTGCACCCAAGTGAAACTGTTAAAAGCTAGTCGCTTGGACTAATGGATAAATCATGGAGGAGGCACTATGTCTGCTACGAATCGAATGACTAGAAAAACAGATTACATCACCGAGTATCAATGGGCGAGGGAAGACCCAAATTCGTTTTGGGAAACACAATCACAAGCGATAGATTGGTTTGAACCACCAAAAACGATATTACAAACTGACGATAACGGAATTGAGCGTTGGTTTCCTGATGGGGTGATGAACACCTGCTGGCTCGCGCTGGATTATCATTGTGAAAATGGGCGAGGTGACAATACCGCACTGATTTACGACTCTCCAGTTACAGGAACTCAATCCTCGTACACTTACAATCAATTGCGTAACCAAGTGGCTAAAGTCGCTGGTATGTTAGCCACGCAAGGCGTTACCAAAGGTGATCGTGTGGTGATCTACATGCCAATGATTCCTGAAGCGGCGATGGCAATGTTGGCCTGTGCACGACTAGGTGCAGTGCATTCGGTGGTGTTTGGTGGTTTTGCCCCTCATGAGCTTGCCGTTCGAATTGAAGATGCCGAGCCCAAGGTGTTGATTACTGCATCCTGCGGTGTCGAGATAAATAAAGTCCTGCCATATAAGCCGATGGTCGATCGCGCGATCATGGACAGCCGATGGAAGCCTGAGAAAGTGGTGGTATTCCAAAGAGAGCAGTCTCTAGCCGAATTGAACAACGAACGTGATGTACTTTGGCAGCAAGCTGTTGAGGATGCTTTGCCTCACGTATGTGTGCCTGTTCTAGCGACTGACCCACTATATATCTTGTATACATCAGGGACGACGGGTAAGCCAAAAGGCGTGGTGCGCGATAATGGTGGTCATGCGGTCGCGATGAAATACTCGATGAGCACTATCTACGATATGCCGCAAGATGGTGTGTTTTGGGCGGCTTCTGATGTCGGCTGGGTAGTGGGGCATTCCTATATTGTGTATGCGCCATTGATTCATGGTTGCACAACCATCTTGTTTGAAGGAAAGCCAGTTAGAACGCCAGATCCGGGGGCATTCTGGCGTGTGTGTGAAGAGTACAACGTCGATGTGTTATTTTCTGCGCCAACGGCATTTAGAGCTATCAAGAAAGAAGATCCTGAAGGCGAGTTACTCACCAAGTATGACTTATCATCGCTCAAGTCGATTTTTATGGCGGGAGAGCGTTTGGACCCGCCAACATTGGATTGGGTTGAGTCTCATACCAATAAACCGGTTATTGACCACTGGTGGCAAACCGAAACGGGTTGGGCTATTTCTGCCAATCCGACAGGGCTGGAATCTTTGCCAGTGAAAGCAGGTTCTTCAACTAAGCCTGTGCCCGGTTACCAAGTCGAGATTCTTAATGAATTGGGTGAAACGGCACAGCCTAATCAGCAAGGCTTTGTTGCACTCAAACGTCCACTACCACCCGGTTGTCTGCCAACGGTTTGGCGTAATCATGATCGATTTGAATCTGGCTATCTGAGCCAATTCCCAGGCTATTATGTTTCTGGGGACGGTGGCTATCTCGATGAAGATGGGTATCTATTTATTATGGGCCGTATCGACGATGTGATAAACGTAGCGGGACACCGTCTGTCGACTGGAGAAATGGAAGAGATCGTGGGTGGTCACCCAGCCATTGCAGAATGTGCGGTAGTCGGGATTCACGATGACTTGAAAGGACAACTTCCTTTAGGTCTAGTTGTGTTAAAAGATGGCGTAAAAGTCGATGGCATTGAGTTGCAAAGGGAATTGGTTGGCAAGGTTCGTAATGAGATCGGCGCGGTAGCTTGTTTTAAGCAAGCCTTGGTTGTTGAGAGGTTACCTAAGACACGCTCAGGTAAGATCTTACGTAGAACGATCCGGCAGATCGCAGAAGGTGAACAATATGTGGTGCCTTCAACTATTGACGACCCTACCAGCTTAGCTGAAATTGCTGAAAAGCTCGGCAAATAGACGTCGCAGTTTAGGTAATCTCACCTTCGGCTTGTTGATTTATACATAATCCGGCGTGATGGTTTACCTAAACTCTACTTTATTCATCCGCTTATCCATTGCGTTTACTATGACCTCATTATGAATCCCACATATTGAGGTCTTTTTATGCGAGCTTACTTTTTGTTGATTGCTTTATTGGTCAGTGGTGCTGCTAGTGCCAGTATTTCAAAGGATGAAGCGAGTAGAGCGTTGTTAGAACCTTTGAGTCATCCCAAGGTATTTAAATGTGTATCAAAGACTGGCGTCGATCTCTATCAAGCGGTTTTTGATATTGGTGTGGGATATGAAGCCGACCCTATTAACTCGAAGATGATCGTTAATTCAAGGAAAGGCCGCTACGAATATCAAATCTTAGGCGCAGTAAGGTCTGAAAGAGCTGGTGAAATTGTCGTGTTAACTCGCCATGTGGGAGACGGTGTTAAAGTTGCGGCTATGATTGATGACGAAAATGGCAAGATACTGGGGATCGGCGATAAAAATCATTATCGAGATTGTGGTGTTAGGCCACCACCTAGCGTAGCAAACATGCAAAACTTTTGGTCTAAAGGCTAAGAGATATGTGAAAGGCAAGAATTATAGAGAAAGCTCGATTGAGGCGACCTTATTGGTCGCCTTTTTTGTTTGTCAGGCTAAAGCGAGCTCAAAGATATATATCAATAAGCACTTATGCGATGGTTGAATGATACATAACTGAACATGATGTATCGTCTAAACGTGGCTTTATTTATCTCATTAACGGTTCTGCTTAAGATGGCTCTACTCCAAACGAAGAACTAAGCGAGACTCCTATGAAATTCACTAAACCTTTTCTTTTAGCGACACTGATTGTGACTCTTTCTGGTTGCGCATCACCAGCAATGGATAACGAAAATGAGAATGCTGCACGTAATCGTGGTGCTGTGGGCGGTGCTTTATTAGGAGCGACAGCTGGCGCTCTAACTGGAGATGCGAGCTTAGCCGCGAAGGGGGCTGCATTGGGTGGTGTGACTGGTGGTGTTGCTGGTTCAATGAAAGATACGGATGATGCAAGAAACGCACAACGAACCCAAGTTACTGCTGATGGTCTAGCGCAAGACAATCGCACTGATGCAGAAAAGCGAGTTGCGGAAGTAGAGGCGGAAATTAAGCTTATTGAACTGGAACAACAGCTTGCTGATCTCAAAGAAGAGAAAGAAGATAACGGTGCATAAAGCTGAAGCTACAGCAAAAGCCACAGCAAAAAACATAGCTTCGATATTCGTTTAATTCAAAATCATTCAAACAGAATGGCCACGTAATGTGGCCGTTTTTGTATCTAAAATACACACTTCAAACAATGAATTAATTCAATAACTTGTATAGATACTCACGCCAAGTACACTAGACTCAGTTTAGATATTAATTTGGTTTGAGAAGCGCAATAGTCATGAATGTCACCTTAAGGGCCGCAAAGCACGCGGATTTAGAACAACTTAACGAGTTAATGTTCGATCTCCACCATCACCACCACCTTGCTAGCCCAGAGCACTTTAAAACGGCAGAAGAGATTGAGCAGGAAAAAAGCATTGCACGATACTTGGATGACCCTGAATGTTTGGTTTATGTGGCATTAAAAGGAGAGCTCATTGTTGGCTTTATCTCTGGGCATTTTTGTGAGCTTATCTCAACGGTCAGCAAACCAGTGCCGATGGGAAGTGTCGATGAACTGTTTGTCTTGCCTGATTATCGAAAAGAATCGATTGCTGAAAAGTTGTTTAACAAAGTTGAAAGTACTTTTGATGATTATGGGGTTGAACAAGTCTTTGTAGAAGTTTGGGACTTTAACTCGCCTGCCAAGGACTTCTATCAAAAAATGGGGTTCACACCTCACATTCAATGGATGAGGAAGGCTTTGCACAAAACGTAGACAGCGATTTTGTGTGGCTTTGATTACAATAGTTCAACTGCAACAGCAGTCTTCAATATTCTTCTATTATTTTTTAGGTAAACTCGTTGGTTATTCGATATTTATTAGTTTTCATACTGTCTCTTTTGAGTACTACTTCCGCTTGGGCAAACGACACTTTGCCCGATCATATCGCGGGCGCCTTGTGTGTAGTACGTGCTGATAACCAAATCGTGTTGGTTGATGAGTTGATCACCGGTCAATTGTCTCTACCGGGAGGCACTGTTGTTTCAGGTGAGCCGCCAGCCGTCGCGGCGCAACGTGAAACGTGGGAAGAGGCTGGTTTGTCGGTAACGGTCGGTGATGTGCTAGGTTATACCGACAGTGCCGTCGTGTTTGATTGTATTTCTGACTCTGAAGTGATCAGTTACAAGGCTCGAAATGAGTTAGGTGGCTTTGAGCTGCCGATTTGGTTTGCTCCTCATTATGGCGTGGAAGTCAGCCGAGCGATGTTACTTCCTCCTACTGAATTGCAAGATCACCAATACCGCTACCCAGAACAGTGGTCTGAGATTAACGAGCTGTTTTTATCTGCGACAGATCAACCGGTGACGTATGTGACTGAGCTGGTGGGCGCGGCACCCAAAGTCCATCAAGTTGAATTAAATTGGATTGTGTCACTTCAAAACACGTTCGATAAGATGCCAAGCGTATTTGCGAATACTGTGCTTTTGACTGACTTGTTGGCCAAGCCATGGGTCTTCATTGTGATATTGCCGTTAATTGCTTGGTACTTTGGCCGTAACTTCGCGTTGAAGTTTGGCTTCACTTTGATCTCGGTGACACTACTTACTTTAATCGCGCACCAAGGTTTTGGTTTTCCACGTCCACACGCTTACATGCCAACATTGAAACTGGTGATGAGCAGTGGGTATAGTTTTCCAAGTCTGTTGGCTGCCTTGTGGGTCAGTTTAACCTTGTTAGTCTTTTGGAAACTAAAGCGCCTCTTGGAGCAAAAAGCCATTCTGGTAGTGCTCGCTGGCCTGCTGTGGATCATGCTATTTAAGTCTTATTCAGGTAGTGCGTTTTTTAGTGATGTATTAATGGGTGGCGTATTAGGCGCTTTAACGACGTGGCATATCGTGAGATTAGACGCGAAACCGGATGTTGATATTAGCGCCTTATTGAGTTCTAAAGGTGTTTGGTGGGCATTGTGCTTACTGTCGATTGTTCTGACGGTGATATGGCCACTGCCAACATTCTCATTCTGGGTGGCGATTTTGATGACGATTGCATGCCTAGTGACGTTAACAGACTCGAAACCTTTGGTTGGTCAGTTCTCATTCAAGATCGTTCTTGGAGTGATGGCGATGTTGTTAGCGGGAAATCTGCTGATTAGCTGGGCTGGAAGCTTTGTCTCTTTCAGCGGTATTGCTTCATTTATTGTTGAAACGTTACGTTTCCCAATCTTGATTCTGTTTGGTGTGGTGGCATTTCGTCTGCCATGGAAAAGAGAGTAAGCGACTCGACTAACACAAAATCAAAAAGGCTGTGCAGTGCACAGCCTTTGTCATTTCTGAAACAAGCAAAAAGTAATTCTTATTAGAACCTGTTGAGCGTTTATGAGTTGAAGATAAACTTCTCAATCGCGACCGCTACACCATGGTCGTCGTTGCTAGCTGTGATGTGATCCGCCAGTTTCTTGGTTTCTTCCATTGCGTTTTCCATTGCAATGCCAAGGCCTGCGTATTCAAGCATATGGTGATCGTTTTCAGCATCACCCATGCAGATGACTTCTTCCGCTTTAATGCCTAAGTGTTTCGCTATCGCTTCAATACCGACACCCTTGTTTGATTTCGGGTTTAGGAACTCTAAGAAGAATGGTGCACTTTGTACGATAGTAAACTGAGTCTTAAGCTCTTGTGGCAACTTACCGATGATTTCAGTCAGCTTGCTTGGTTCAGCGACAATCATAGTTTTGATGATTTCGTGGTCATCTTCTAGTTGAGAAAAGTCGAACTCGGTTATATCTAAGCAATTAATACGCGCTTCAATACCAGTGTACTCATTGTTCTCAGGTGTGATTAAGCCGTGGATCTTGCTGAAAGCATGGACATAACCACCAAGCTGTTCAGCGAGGGCAGCAATCTCTTTTGCGGCTTTACCGTTGCTGATCTCACTGTGAATGATCTCTTTTGTCGATACGTTCTGAACCATAGAGCCGTTGTAGAAGAGTACAAAGTCATCTTCGCCGTCAATCGAAAGCTCATCTAATTTGCTTTGCATGCCTTCTAAAGGGCGACCAGAAGCGAGAACTACTTTCACACCTGCAGCTCGTGCTTTGGCGATTGCGTCTTTGTTCTCTTGAGAAATCACTTTTTCACTGTTGAGTAGTGTGCCATCCATATCAAGAGCAATCAGTTTGTACATGTTGTTCCTTACTAAAAAATTAAAAGCTAACGAAATCTATGGGCGAAAGGATAAGGGAACTTGAAAGTTCAGGCTAGGGCTTTGATCAACTCATTTATCAGTACTCATTTGTTTGACCAAAAGGGGGAAGTGCTTTAAGGTCTGCGGTTGATTAATTTCATCAAATGATTGAGCTGAGGGAAAGTTGTACAAGATTAATGAAATGTTTGAAACCATTCAGGGTGAGGGCGTGTTTACTGGCGTTCCCGCTGTTTTTGTTCGTCTGCAAATTTGCCCAGTGGGCTGTTCTTGGTGTGATACCAAGCAGACCTGGGAAGCGTTGCCAGAAGAGGAAACCAGCCTTGGCGATATTATGGTTAAGACAGAAGATTCACCTACTTGGTCAGCAATCGATGCTCAAGGAATCGTGAATGAATATATCAAGCAAGGTTACACTGCTAAGCACATTGTGATTACTGGTGGTGAGCCATGCATTTATGATCTTGTTCCTCTTACTGAAGCGTTTGAGCAGCACGGTTGTCGCTGTCAGATTGAGACTAGCGGAACATCAGAAGTTAAAGCCACACCGGACACTTGGGTTACGGTGTCACCGAAAGTGGCGATGAAAGCGAAACTGGAAATCTTAGATAGCGCCTTGCAACGTGCTAACGAAATTAAGCATCCAGTAGGTACAAGCAAAGACATCGAACAACTTGACGGTTTATTGGAGCGAGCAGCAGTTCCTAACGACACTGTTATCGCTCTGCAACCAATCAGCCAAAAAGACCGCGCTACTCAGCTTTGTATTGATACCTGCATTGAGCGCAATTGGCGCTTATCAATACAAACTCACAAATATTTGAGCATCGCATAGGTTGTATTTTTACTGGGCAAGATAAGTCGCTAGTAGAAGGTTCTCGTAAGGATTTAAGATGAAAAAAGCAGTGGTAGTATTCAGTGGTGGTCAAGACTCAACAACGTGTCTTGTTCAAGCATTAAAAGAGTATGATGAAGTTCATGCGATTACGTTTGATTATGGTCAGCGCCATAGACTCGAGATTGAAGTTGCTGAGTCATTGTCGAAAGAGCTTGGTGTGAAAGCGCACAAAGTGATGGATGTGACTCTGTTGAATGAACTGGCTATCAGCTCTTTGACTCGTGACGATATTCCTGTGTCTCATGAGCTGCAAGAGAATGGGCTGCCGAATTCATTCGTTCCTGGTCGTAATATTCTATTTCTGACTCTAGCGGGTATTTACGCTTACCAAATCGGTGCTGAAACCGTGATTACAGGTGTGTGTGAAACAGACTTTTCTGGTTACCCTGATTGTCGTAATGACTTTGTGAAGGCGATGAACTCTGCGCTTGTACAAGGTATGGACAAGCCGCTTGATATTAAAACACCGTTAATGTGGCTCAACAAAGCTGAAACATGGGCGTTGGCCGACCAGTACTCAGCACTTGAGCTTGTTCGAAATAAAACACTGACTTGTTACAATGGCATTGTCGGGGATGGTTGTGGCGATTGCCCAGCGTGTGAACTGCGTAAAGTTGGCCTTAACGATTACCTAGGTGATCGTGAAGGTATTATGGCTGAGTTGGTTCGCAAACAGACTGAGAATAAATAACCTCAGGTCAATCAATTGGTTCGTTGTAAGCATCAATGATGCAGTTTCGGCCGTTGCTTTTGGCTTGATAGAGTGCTTGGTCGAGCACTGAATACAAGTCATCAAAGTCACTTAATGCGTTTGAGGTTGCTAGATAAGCAAAACTCGCGGTCACATTAAGTGACTTTTTGCTTTCTGATAAAAAGACAGTGCTTGAAATGGCGTAGTGCAACTCTTCAACGCGTTCTCGTACCTCTGCTGGTGGGGTATCGGTTAATATGATGACAAATTCTTCACCCCCTAAGCGACCAAACAATTCACCATTCACTAAGTGTTTTCTAATTTGATCACTAATATGGACCAGTGCCCGATCACCAGTAGGGTGCCCATGCTCATCATTAATCTTCTTAAACTTATCTAGATCGAGCAGCACGAGCACATGCTGTTTGTCCGTCCCTTTACAGCGTTTCACTCTTTTGATTCTTCGAATTATCTCAGTTCGGCTATATGCTTTCGTTAAGCCATCAATTGCTGCTTTTGCGCGAACCGTTTTGTTTATCAATACCGTGAAGCTTGCAGCGCAAAGCAACAGAATAACAACGATGTTGTACATCCATCTTTGATGTTCCATTTTTTCAATTTGAACGCGGTCGAGTTTCGTCTGATGTGTCAGGAAAGAGCTTTCTAGTTCTTGTTCATATTTGGCGTGCGTCAGGCCGAGCGCTTCGAGTGCGAGTCGATTGTCGATATCTCTAGCTTCCATTTGTATTGACGAGTATCGCTGGTAGAAATAGAAAGCTTGTTGGTAATCGCTGAGTGATTGATGAATATCAGAAAGCTGAAGAAGTGACTGCGCGATGTATTTATGCCTTGTGACTTGTTCAGCTAATTCTAGCGCTTGTTGAGCATAGTTGAGTGCTTCCGTTGGCAGTTTCTGTTCTTCGAACATATCGCTGATCGCCAAGTAAGCATTGATGCGAATGACATCATTGCTCAGTTCGCTCGAAGCTGAAAGAGACTCAATTAGGTAGGTTCTCGCCACATCATAGTTTTTCGTTTGAGTGTACGCTTTTCCTAAGCCAAGACTTGTGAGTGCAATACCGTAGCTATGCGACGTTGAGCTCAGCAGTGTTCTTGCTGTCTGAAAGTGGTGAATTGCTAGTTCACTTTGCTCTTGGTTAAGGTAGAGATCCGCAAGGCTGTGATGCACTTGTGCTTTCATTAAATCTGAAGCGTTTACTCTGAGAATGAGAGCTTGCTCTAGATACTCCGCCGATTTTTCATATTGCTTTAATTCTTTGAGCAAGTTACCCACATCGTTGTAAACCCCTGAAATATCATGCCCTTGTGGAAACACGTTTATTAGTGATAGGTAGGTGTCTAGTGCAGCTTGATAGTCACTGCGGAAATGATGATTGTTCGCGATGACTCGATAAGTCCCGAATTTTGGTAATACAGGGTCAGCGATGTCATGTAAATCTGACTGAAGGGCAGAGCAGTAATAGTTCGCTTGATGGTATTTAGCTTGCTCGTTAAGCGATCGGCATAGCTGGTACTTTAGTAAGGCTTTACCAGTTAAATCACTGCGAGATTGCATTTTCGCCAAAAGTGTTAGAAAGCCTTGTTGTGCTTGTTCATATTGGCCTTTGCCGTCTTTCCTCAGAGCAGAAATAAACGCTGTTTCTATCGCTTGGTAGTCATTGTCGTTTGAAGCGATTCCGTAGAACGGCTGATCTCGGTGGCTCATGTATTGATACAGAAGAGACGCAAGGTAAAGCTTATCTCCATAAACCGTTGAGCCGATGTAGCGTGTTTGCAGCATGTTTAATGCGCGCTCAGGAGAGTGGTTTAAAGTAGAGAGATAAAGCGCGTTCCAATCAGCATTTGGAGTAGAGCTTAGATTGGAGGTATAGACTGGTGAATTGTGGTCACGATCTGATGTTGATACTTGGCTATAAGAACAAAAGCTAATGAATAGTAGAAAGGTAACAAAAACGAAGTGATTCACAAGAGACGATCAATCAGATAAAGAACGATATTCTATTATTAGTTTGATGTTGCTTCAAATTTTGAATGGTGCGACTACGTGGTTATGCGAGGTAGGTCTCTAATTTATTGATACTAATCAGAGGTATATCGGTCGCGCGAATCGTGCGACCGATATCGGAAATTAGATGTATAATTTCGCTAGGTCAGAAGGCTCAAGTTCTTTGCCTTCTAATGTTGCATTCCAGTTAGTACCAACAAGAACGCCGTCTTCAGCAAGAGTCAGTAACCAATCTTCTACAAAGATATCTAGTGGAATTTCTAATACTTCGAAGTCAGCCCACTCTTCAACGTTGTGAGTTTGAGCATCTTCTTTTGAAGACCAGAATGGCATCACTTCGCTGTTTTCGAATTCACTTGAGTCACATGCTAGCCAACCTTCTTCGTTGCGAAGGCCCCATACCAGTTTAGTTTCTTGTGTTTCAGAAACGAAAAGTTCTAGATTTGCTTGAGTATCAGCTGTTAGTTTGCTCATGGATTAATTCTCTATGTTGATAACGTGGCAAGATTAACATTATAGACGGCTTAGGTATATGCTATTCAAGGAATTATCACCATACTGAAACGTTAACTTAAGATAACGTTTCAGTATGGTAAAAGCTGGGTACGCCTACTTTTTAATTTTGGTGAAGATGTGCCATTCTTCTTTGATATTACCCTTAAATCCAACAACGGAAGCAACAACTTTTCGATGTAGTGCGTGATTGATTTGGGTGTCATCACTGCTGAATTCAGAATCACCATGACCTACGATGCTGACTCTAGATGGCTGAATACCGTTGCTAATTAGCGCTCGTCTTACATGTGATGCACGTTCTTTCGAAAGCTTTAGGTTATGTTCCGCGTTACCTACTTTGCTGGCATAACCTTGCAATTCAATGCTGGTACTTTCGTAGCGCTTTAAAAATGCCGCCATTTGGCGTATCTGCCCTAGAAAGACAGGGTTTATTTCCGTTGAATTATTAGCGAAGAGTATATGCAGCTCTTTCTTTTCCGTTGACTCGAAATATGATCCACAACCGTCGTTATCGATCTCGGCACCAATTTGTGTATCGGGACATAAATCTCGCGCGTTTATTACACCGTCATTGTCATCATCTTGAAGATCGTAAATTTGAGTGACCGGCGGTAGAGCGCGATATTCGAATTCATCTTCGTTGTTTTCAGCTAAAGCATTGGCAGATACAACCATGAAGCAAAGCGATAATACTGTGTTGGTAAGCTTCATTAATATTCCACCTTTTCATTCCATTCTTCTGGGATCTCAACTCGTAAACCGATGAGTAGGTTACCAGTTGCGTTCATTACGCGATATTTTGCGTATTGCTCGTCATACTTAGCATCTAAATAGCCTTTACGAGCTTCGAATAATTCATTCTCAGTGTTAAGTAAGTCGAGAAGGGTACGTTTACCGATACGGTATTGTTTCTCATATGAGATTACCGTGTCTGATGCCGAGTCTACGTGGTCAGATAGGAACTCTTTTTGCTGAACCGTTAAATCAAGTGCGCTCCATGATAGACGTAGACTCTCTTCTACATTGCGGTAAGTACTTTCGCGAAGGTCCTTGGCTTTGTTGAGTTGGTAGGCTGCACTTTCTGTGCGGTCTTGATCCGAACCACCATTGTAAAGGTTGTATCTTAAACGAACCATGGCAGAAAACTCATCGCTGCTGCCTTCTGTACCACCGGCGTCATCACGCCAAGTTTGAGCGGCTTCAAAAGAAACAGTCGGGTAGTTGGTACTCTTAGATTGTTTGTATTGGAACTTCGCTGAGTCAACATCGGCTTGTGCAATCTTAATGACTGGATGCTGGTTAAACGCTTTTGCCAACGCACCATCAACGGTATAAGGAATTGCACCCGCATCTGCGCGAGGGAAAGTTAACCCTAAAGGAGATTGACCAACAAGTCTTTTAAACTGAGTATGCGTATCAAAAAGGTTGTTTTGAGCAGCAAGCAAATTCCCGTGCGCTTTCGCAATACGAGCTTCAACTTGTGACATATCTGCGGTTGAACCAATACCTGATTCCACGCGCTTACGAATATCGTTATATATCTCTTTGTGCGTCGCTAAGTTACTTTCCGAAAGAGAAAGCACTTCATAGGCTTTCACTGCATCAAGATAAACCTTTGTTACTTCTAAAGCGATGTCTTGCGCGTTAGATAGTAGTTGATAGCGCACGGACTCTGCATCAGCCGCAGTACGGTCAATATCATTGGATGTATTAGCGCCATCCCATATTAACTGGGTCAAGGTGATCGTTGCTTCTTTTCTAGTCAGATCGGTAGTGTCTTGGTTGGTTGCTAGATCAGTATGTTCATAACCAATCCCACCATCTAAGTCTATACTTGGTCGATAAGCACCACCAGAAGCGTCGTTAAGATAACGCTTACTGATATATTCGTTATAAGCACTTTTGATTTCAGGGTTGCTTTCTAATGTAAACGCAACGGCTTGCTCTAAGGTTTGTGCTGTTGTCGGCAAACTTAGCGCTATAGCTAACCCTAATGTTGTCGTTTGAATGTAATTCAATTTCCATCTCTCCAAATTGGACTGCATCTAAACCTACGCTTTTTAATGTGCTAGATACGAAATTTAGATGAACCGCCAAAAAATAACGTTCGCTCGAGAAGCTACCGTAAATGGTTGTAAAGTTGTTAACAGTTTGCTGTGCGTTTTATGATGATTTTGAGAACGTCAATTTTACGTTTTTAGCTCTGTTATTTTTCGCAAACACAATAACTTATATTGATAGTGTGAGCACTTTCATTATTGTGTGATGTGATCAGCGTCATTACCTTGTCACTCGGTATGTTAAATGTACGATTCATAACTAGGAATTATGTGATGTTAAATGTTATATTTCGGCTAATATTATAAATAAGATGTCACAAAGTTGACGTGATAAGCGAAAATGGTTTTTAGGGGTTGATATGGACATTACAGCATTGAATTTGACCGGTGCTCTTGCATTGGGTCAGCGCATTGTTATTTCAGTTGATGGCACGGTTAGAGTACTCGAAGAGGGAGAGCCTCTACAGGCTGGAGATGTAACTCTTGAATCTCAAAATGGACCTAATGAACCTCAGGTATCAGTTAAGCGTTTTTCACCTGAAGACGGTGAAGTTGAACTAGACCAGGATATCGCAAATATTTTTGCCGCATTAGAAGAAGGTGAAGACCCTACTGAGTTAGGAGATGAGTTCGCTACCGCTGCTGGTCAAAATGGTTCTAGCTTGGCAACTAGTGGGACTGTAGAGCGAGACGGTGAAGAAACGATCCCAGCAACCGAATTTATAACAACGGGATTTGAAGCGCTGGGCATGTCGCGAACTCAAAGCCTGAGCCTTCTAGAGCAATTCCGTTCGTTTGAGCAAACTAATAGCGCCCCTACCTTTGTTGATACCAATAACTCGCCTGTCGGTGACACTCTCTCATTTACAACCGATGAAGATACTCCAGTAAGCGGAACGTTGTCAGCATCAGATGAAGATGGCGATTCGCTGTCTTTCGTTAAGTTCACCGATCCATCAAACGGTACTGTCGTTGTCGATGAAAATGGTGATTGGACTTATACCCCCAACGAAAACTACAACGGTACCGATAGCTTTACGGTTATCGTCGATGATGGAAATGGTGGTACTGACACAATTACGGTTAACGTTGGCGTAACTCCCGTAAATGACGCGCCGATAGGTAATGACCTTTCAGTAACCACCGACGAAGATACCCCAGTAAGCGGAACGCTAAACGCAACAGATACGGACGGAGACTCGTTAACATTCTCAAAAGGCACAGATCCGTCAAACGGTTCTGTAGTCGTTGATGAAAATGGTAATTGGACCTATACGCCAGACGAAAACTACAACGGAAGCGATAGCTTCACCGTTGTAGTTAGCGACGGGAATGGAGGCACAGATACTATTACTGTTGATATTGGCGTGACGCCTGTAGATGACGACTCTTTATTTTTTAACCAAGAACTAAGTTATGCGGAAAACCAAGTGGCGGGCGCGGTGGTGGGTACCTTGTCCGGCAGCGATCTGGATGGCGTGACCAAATACGAGTTCAAACACAGTGACGGCACATTAAGCACCACCAGTGAAGACGGCTTCTACAGTGTGGATGCGGCCGGCAATATCAGCATCACGGCAGCGGGCGTGGCGGCGGAGGTGAACGACTTCGAGCAAGGCACGAACAGTGGCGATTACCAGATGGTGATGACCGACGGTTACGGCTCGACAGCTGAAGCGACGGTGACCCTGAAAGAGAGCAACGTGGATGAGTCTGGCTCGTTCGGTGCGCAGACGGTGACGTACGCGGAAAACCAAGTGGCGGACGCGGTAGTGGGTACCTTGTCCGGCAGCGATCTGGATGGCGTGACCAAATACGAGTTCAAACACAGTGACGGCACCTTAAGTAGCACCAGTGAAGACGGTTTCTACAGTGTGGATGCGGCCGGCAACATCAGCATCACGGCAGCGGGCGTTTCGGCGGAGGTGAACGACTTCGAGCAAGGCACGAACAGTGGCGATTACCAGATGGTGATGACCGACGGTTACGGCTCGACAGCGGAAGCGACGGTGACCCTGAAAGAGAGCAACGTGAACGAGGGCCCAGTAGCGATTGATGACACATATGAAACTCATAGTGAGACGCTGCTCTTCTCTGAGTCCTTTGAAAACATGACAAACACAGGTCGTTGGACAGTAGTAACTGGCGACGAACTGGGTGATTGGGAAGCAACAAATGGTCTAGAGATTCAGCGTGACGGTCTCATAGCTGAAGCGACAGACGGTGACTACCTCGCTGAGCTTGATGCTCATCAAAACACCGCGATCACAACAAGTATTAATACGTCAGACCAAGATAGCGTTCGTGTTGAATTTGATTACAACCCTCGACGAGACGGTAATTCATCTTCTGACATGACGTTTAAAGTCGGTGACACGTTAGTTACTGTTCACGCCGATGGAACTCTATCGGGTGCCGACGGACTTAATGTCCAAATAGGGCAACCTGACGCAAATGGTTGGTATAAGATCACGGCTGAGTTCGAAGTCCAAGGGGACGTTACGGACCTTACATTTGCAGGCGCTGGTGCTTCAGATAGCTACGGTGCGTTGTTAGATAACATTACAGTGACAGGTATTAATCAATCTAAACTTGTTACTGCTGAAGACACGTCTATCACGATTTCTTTTGATGAATTGTTGGCGAATGATACTGACATTGATGGTGATGAGCTCTCAATTGTTGTGGGTTCAATTACCTCCGCGACTAATGGTGAGCTGTTTGTCGACTACACAAACAATACAATTACATTCACACCGGATACCGACTATAACGGGGAGGCAACTTTTAAATATAAAGTGACCGATGGGAACGGTGGGGAAGACGAAGCAGAAGTTACGCTTAATATCACTCCTGTGAACGATGCACCAGTGCTGATAGGTGATTTGTTGGGTGAAGTGGATGAAGAAGGCAGCTACACCATTACGGCTGAGGACCTAGGCTACACGGACGTTGATGATACTGACACAGGTGTGACCTTCACGGTCGGCAACGCGAGTGACGGCATAATCTTAGTCGGTGGTGTTCCGTCGAACCATTTCACTGTGGCGCAGTTGGCGGCGGGTGAAGTGACGTTCAAACATGACGGCAGTGAAACCACGTCAGCGTCGTTCGATGTGAACGTTGAAGACGGCAACGAAGATGGTAGCACACCGGTAGACAGCACTTTCAACTTGACGGTGACGCCAGTGAATGATGCGCCGGAACTAACAGGCGATTTGGCGGCGGAAGTGGATGAGGCAGGCAGCTACACGATCTCGGCAGCTGACTTGGGTTATACAGACGTTGACGATACAGACACAGGCGTGACCTTCACGGTCGGCAACGCGAGCAACGGCACAATCTTAGTGAACGGCGTCGCGTCTAGTAGTTTCACGGTGGCGCAGTTGGCGGCGGGTGAAGTGGCGTTCAAGCATGACGGCAGCGAAACCACGTCGGCGTCGTTCGATGTTAACGTTGAAGACGGCAACGAAGATGGCAGCACACCGGTAGACAGCACGTTCAACTTGACGGTGACGCCAGTGAATGATGCGCCGGAGCTGACAGGCGATCTGTTGGGTGAAATGGATGAAGCAGGCAGCTACACGATCACGGCGGCAGATCTTGGCTATACGGACGTTGACGATACGGACACAGGCGTGAGCTTCACGGTCAGCAACGAGAGTAACGGCACAATCTTAGTGAACGGCGTCGAGTCGAGCAGCTTCACGGTGGCGCAGTTGGCGGCGGGGAAAGTGACGTTCAAGCATGACGGCAGCGAAACCACGTCGGCGTCTTTCGATATTAACGTTGAAGACGGCAACGAAGATGGCAGCACACCGGTAGACAGCACGTTCAACTTGACGGTGACGCCAGTCAACGATGCGCCTGTAGCCATCAGTGATTCTTACAAAAACGTTCAAGAAACCATATTGCTTACCGAGTCATTTGAAAATATGGCAAACCCAGCGGGTTGGACGGTTGTTTCTAAAGACCCATCAGAGGTATGGGACTTTACTAATGGTATAGAGATTGAGCGAGACGGCTTAATTGTTGATGCTACCGACGGTGATTTTTACGCAGAGCTAGACCCACATAAAAACACGGTGATGACGACATCAATTGATACGTCGGATCAAGATTCTTTGAGGGTAGAGTTCGATTATAACCCTCGCCAAGACGGCAACTCGTCGTCTGATATGACTTTTACTGTTGGGAATACAACTATTACGCTGCATGCGGATGGAACAGTGACTGCACCAGAAGGCATTTCTGTAACACTAGATGGTCCGGATAACAAAGGTTGGTATCAAGTAAATGCAGAGTTTGATGTTAGTAGTGATGCTACTTTAATCGCTTTTGCTGGTGCGGGTAAATCTGATTCGCTTGGTGCGTTCATCGATAACATTACAGTTACCGGAATAGATGCACCCAAACTCATAACGGAAGAAGATCAGGCTCTTACTATTAGTGGTAGTGAGCTGCTAGCCAATGATTTCGATGTTGATGGGGATGACATAACCATATTTTCTGTCAACGCAACCGATGCTACAAACGGTTCTGTTCAGCTGATAGATGGCAATGTCGTGTTTGAACCTAACCAAGACTTCAATGGTGAAGCGACTTTCGAATACACCATTGTTGATACTCATGGTGAAAAAAGCACTACGACAGTGACCGTTAATGTCACACCAGTAAATGATGACCCTATCGCGAACGATGATTCAAGAGCGTTAGGTGATAACCTGATCGTCAATGGTAGCTTTGAAGACTATGAATCGGTATCAAATGCCGGCTGGGGTTCTCGAATCGACCAACTAGATGGTTGGTCCTACGATGCAAGAACTGGTGCTTTAGATTCAGTTCAAGAAGGCTATGCTGTTGATGAAACAGACGGCGATCGTATGATTGATATGGAAGGTAACGGTGACAATGTAACCCTTACCCAACAAATTCAAGGTGTGGAAAGCGGTACCCTATACCAACTGTCTTTTGATACGGCAATGTACGAACGACTGCCGAGTGCTGAGCTTGAGGTTATTTGGAACGGTGAAGTTGTTGCTACGATCACCCCTGAAAGCAACATAATGCAAACTCAGTCATTGGAATTATTAGGTGGTAGTGGCGATGGTTCAAATACCCTTTCATTTAGAGAAGTTGGCACTGAAGGCGACAAGAGTGGGACTTATCTAGATAATATCAAATTTCAAGAAGTGATTAAAAACCTTCAGACACAAGAAGATATAACTCTCGATATTCCTAGTAGCGAGTTACTTTCGAATGATTCTGACGTTGATGGTGATACGTTAATTATTTTAGATAGTTTAGTGATTGATCCAACATACGGTCAGGTTGAGTTAGTTGAACTACAAGATGGTTCTCAAACCGTTCGTTACACTCCTGCGGATGACTTCAATGGTATCGCTACGTTTACTTACACAGTTTCTGACGGTAAAGGTGGTACTGATACCGCAGTGGTTACGATTAATGTCACTCCAGAAAATGATGCTCCAATATTTGTCAAAGATGGAGTGCCGATTGGCGATACTGATCAAATAAGTGTATCGACTAAAGAGGATAACTCTGTATCTGGTAAGGTTACTGCAACCGATATTGACGACACTGACCTGACTTACACGGTGAGCCAACCTACAAACGGTAGTGTTGAGATCGACCCTGAAACCGGCGAGTGGAAGTACACTCCGAACAACGAGTTTGATGGAGATGATTCATTTGTTGTTACCGTGTCAGACGGCAACGGTGGTACAGATACCGTTACAGTTAATGTCGATGTATTACCTGTAGCAGAACTGACTGTGACAGCTGGTCTACCAGTAACTGAAGGTGATGAGGCTTATCTATCATTTGAAATCAACCTAGATGAGCTTGTCTCAGAGAACGTTGGTCTTGTTCTTACACTAGGGTCGGCAGGGGACTCTGCAACTAAAGGTGTCGATTACGAAGACACGATCTACGTTAAAGATGGACAAGATTATAAAGCGCTTTCAGAGCAAGAGCTTGCCGATCTTATTATTGCTAGCGGCTCTGATAGCTTAGAAGTCTTCATCAAGGTTCTTGATGATAAATTGCTAGAGGGTGAAGAAACTGTAACTCTAAAAGCTAGCTCAACTAGCGAGTTTGTTGAAAATGACAAACAGGACTCAGATACAGCTAAGATTGTCGATGAGACAGACACAAATGATAAAGATACCGTTACAATTGGGCTGACTGGTCCCGATTCAGTTATTGAGGGTGATAAGACAAGCCCATTTACGATTACGCTAAGTGAGCAAGTGCCTGAAGATAGTGTGGTTACTCTTCAGTACTCTTACACAAACGCGAGCAATGAAGATATTGTTGAAGTTATAACTGTAAACGTAGACGCAAATACAAATACAGCGACCTTTGAGATTCAAACTGAACAAGACAACGAATACGAAGTCGGACAAGAGTTTAACGTTAGTGTTGTATCCGTAACTCAAGATGGTACCGATGTATTTGAGAAGCTAGATACGTCTAGCGCTGATAAAAATGTAGCTATTGACGACAGCCATGATAACCCGCCAAAAGCTGAAGACTTCTCTATTTCTCTCAATGCAGATGGCTCTTCGCAAGTTATTTTCGATACCGGAATGGGAGCTATCGAAGGAGATGGTACAGACCATATTTCTGATGACGAAGATGATAACGATAATGACGCAGATACAAATCTCGGTGTGATCATCACAGAGTTACCTGATTCAGGAACTCTTTACTATGTCGATGGTAATAACAAGGTTGAAGTGGTAGTTGGGCAGACGTATGCAGATCCTAACAACATCGTTTATGAAGATGACCAAGAATCAACAGGCTTCTTCTTAGGTGTTGATGATACATCCACATTAGATAAAGGCCCTCATAGCACTGCAGAGTTTCATAACTGGGGTGATGAAGTAGATGCGTATACTCGCGAACTGAAGTTTGATAATGGTGATGTCGTCACCATTACCTCGGAAGGTCGAAATAACGTTGACGCCAAGCCTTTAGTACAGAACAACAGCCAGCAAGGCCATATGGGTTTCGGTATTGCATCGACTAATCGCGGTATTCACCAAGATGAGGTAATCAACATTGATTTCTCTTCTCGTCCAGCGGACTCAGTAACGGTTGGTCTAAGCGGTTTGGGTGGCTGGTTTGCTCCAAATGCTGATGATAGTGTTCAATCAAGAGCCGAGATTACAGTCACCTTTGATTATGGTAATGGTGTCACAGAAGACAAAACCTTCCTTTATGATGACACCCACAATAATCAAAATGTCACGATTGTCGCTCCTGAAGGTGCTGAGATTGTTTCGGTGGAAGCAAGCACACAAGGACCAGGTAACTGGGAGCTGACTTCTCTTGAAGCTAAGGCGTCAGATTCATTCGAATATAAAGCGGTAGACAGTGATGGTAACGAAAGTGAAGTTAAGACAGTTACTATCGATAAGTCTGGTGACCTGAATGCGAATAACGATCCGCAAGGCTTCGAAGTTAAACTGGGTGAGTTCAGTGAAGACAACGACTCTCCATGGTCGGCTGAAGGTGCAGAGCTGAGTGCCAGCTTCAATGGCCAAGATAAAGACTTTGCACACAGCGGTATTAAGATTGGTGTTGCCGGCAAAGTGGGTGGATTGGGTGCTCAGATTGAATATGATCGTGCAGAACAGCAATCTGAGAAGTTTGAAATCAATTTAGATAGCCCTGCGACTCAGTTTACATTTTCAGTATCTAACTTGTTTAAAAACGAAGGTAATGACGGTGATTTCACTGATAACCATGAACAAGGCAGTTGGGTAGCGTACCTCAATGGCGTAGCGGTTGCAGGTGATACGTTTATTGCTGAAGACGGTAACAATAAAGGTACTTACGAAATAACACCGCTTACTCCTGATGGTACGCCAATCGCATTTGATACTGTGGTATTTGAAGCAACTGAGTATTCCAACCAAGCAACGTATGATAATGATGCGTCAGATTACTTCCTAACTGGTTTTAAAGCCTCTAGTGAAGGCGCATATGCAGTGAATCAAGGCGGCATTCTTGAGATTCCAACATCGAAGCTTGCTGGCATTATCGGTTCTGAGCTTCTAAATAACGATATCGATTCAGATGGCGACAATCTACGTATTACCTATGTATACGGTGAAACGGAAGGTAATGCGTATATCAAAGACGGCATCGTATACTTTGATTTAACTGGCGATGACTTTGTCGGTGAAACAACGTTTAAATATCAGATTACTGATGATAATGGCCAAATCGCGAGTGCTGAAGTTAATGTTATCGTCAACCCTCTACCGACCCCTTCTAGTGTTGCGTCTGTAGACCTGCTAGCAGACTCAGTAGTTGAAGGTGATGACCTTGGCTTTAAAGTAACTCTGGATTCAAGTGCACTTGTTGAATCTGCGTTGGACGTTACTTTTGGTAAGAACACGGATGCTGCGAATGATTCGGGTGAAGAAAAAGATCTCGACCTGAGTCAGGTTCGTTTTACTAATGGCGTCACCTATGATCAGCAAAGCGGCAAACTGATTGTCCCAATTGGAGTGAAGGATTTTGCAATCTTGATTCCGACAATTGATGACAGTCTCCATGAAATCGCTGAAACCTACACCGTGACTGTTGATGGTGAATCCTCAGTGGGTAGCATTACTGATAACGATGAAGCTCCAATTATCGATACAGTGAGCAACGCGGTTAATCTAAATAATGAACAAGTAATTGAAGGCGATATAGCCGTCTTCACCGTGAACCTAGTTAACACAAGCAGTCAAGAGACTCGATTCGACTGGTCGTTAAACTCCGGTTCTGCCGAGCTCGGTGATAACAAAGATTTCACCGACAACGTAGAGTTCACTGAGGGCGTGACGCTTGTTAATGGTCAGCTTGTTGTGCCTGCGGGAGTAACGTCGTTTGACATCAAGGTACCAACTAACGAAGACGGCATTGATGAGTTAAATGAGAACTTCACGCTCGAAGTGGATGGTAAGCAAGGTATTGCGACGATCATTGATAACGATGAAGCACCGCAAGCACAGGACTCACATGTCATTGGCGATGAGGCACAAGCCCAAGGTTCATCGATTACGTTTAAGTGGGCCGATTTCAACGTTTCTGATGCAGATTCCAGCGAATTGTCGATTGTTATCACTAGTGCTCCAGGTGCGGGTGATATGTATCTGTACAACGAATCTACTGATGAATGGGTTCTGTTAAATACTGAAACGATTGGTACAGGTGTACCAGTAAGCCAAGAGCAGGTAGAACAAGGTTTCTTGATATTCAACCCAGTAAGCTATGAATCTAGTACATCAATGTTTGATGAAGATAATGTAGTAACTGGTAATAATCAGCAAGATTATGCGGAGTTTAACTACCACAGTTCTGATGGCATCAACACCAGCTCTAGTACGACGATGTCGATTGATATTCGCCCTGATACGACACTTGCCAAGTTAGTTGTAGAAACACCAAATGTAGATTTAGATGAAGGTTTTAAGTTAGAGCAATGGGAGAACCTAGACTTTGATTACAACAATGGTAGCGGTGTCGCTCCGGACGTTGTTGAACAAGCAATCGAGTCTGCAGGTGTTGCCAACACTTCAGAAGTTACACAGACGCCAGACTTTGGCACTCAGAACTCTCCAGCTATCGAAAACATTTCGAGCAAACTTACTGGTTTGGTATTCCTAGTTGCTGGTGAGTCATACGTGTTTAGCGGTCATGCAGATGATTCATTTAGACTTGAAGTCGGTGGTGAAACCATGGCCTCTCAAACTTGGGGCGGAGGCGGTACCTATGAGTCTTCAGCCTTTGTACCATCGGCATCTGGTTGGTACACAATTACTGCATTCCACGACAACGAGGCTGGTCCAGGTAATGCCACTATCAGTGTCGCAGTTGGTGGTAATGAACCCGTAGACTTTAACACGGACAACTTCGATATTGTTCCGGATGTAAGTTCGCTTGAGGATAAAGTTAATATCGGGGCACAGGTTGAACATGAATCCTTAGAGGGTGGTTATTACCCAGCGTTCGATATTAATGAAGGGCTGGAAGATACCTTTATCAATGTCTCTAAGATAACTACGCAGCTTGTTGATACCGATGGTTCAGAGACGTTGAGACTCGTCGTGTCCGGTTTGCCTGAAGGTTCAATTGTTAAACTTGGAGATCAGGAGCTTGTTGTTAATGCTGATGGTGAAGTTGATATATCTGCTTGGTTAACATCAAATGGTACTGCCGAAACAGTGCTCGCTGATCTGATGATTCAGGTTGATGAGCCAGGCACTTATAACGTTAAGATTGAAGCGATTTCAGACGAGATTGTCGGAGATACCAGTGAGATTTCGAACGGGGCCTTCGACTTGATTGTTCATCCAGTGTCTGTTGGACCGGATGCTGAGAGTAAGGAAGCCTTTGGACAAGAAGATACTATTTTAGTGCTATCGATTGATGATTTTGGGATTGAGTCTGGCAACGATATAGTGATAACTCATCAACCACTCGATGGAGCGTTGGTAATTAACCTTGGTACTGTTCAAGAGCCAAATTGGCAGCCACTAAACTCGAGTCAGATTACATCGGCTCAATTAATTTCAGGCGTGATCGGCTTTAATCCAGATGCTAACGAATCTGGTTATGACGGCTTTAATGTTGATGGTGTAGGCAATAAATCGAATGACTACGCTGAAATTAAGTTCAAGGCTGTAAACGAGAATGGTACGTCAGAAGAGCATACGCTTACGGTAGATATTACGCCTGTGGCTGATGCCCCATTAGTAGCTGTTTCCATTGGGGATATTACCTTTTCCAACGGTATCGACGTATATCAAGAACTTGTTGGGTTCTCCCAGTTGACTACTACAGAGAAAAACACACTACTTACAGAACTTAAATTAGATGGTTTTGAGGAAGGCAGAGTACTTAACGCGGATATTCATGAGCACTTACATCAAGGCGGATCTAAGGACAAGCTTTATGTTGGTGACCAAAGTCAGGACTCGGACCACTATATAGGTGGTGCGGGCAACGATTGGTTCGTATCAGGCGCTGGAAATGACAAAATTGAAGGTGATGAAACTACCAGTGATATAGGTGTCGATGGGTATGACACTGTAATTTACTCAGGTCCAGTTTCTCAGTACATAATCACAGATCTAGGCGATCATGGTGGAGGTGTCGGCCACTGGCTAGTGCGAGATACGAAGGGGACCGATACACCTAATGATCAATATACTCCTTCTGATGAAAATGGAGACCACTTATATGAAATTGAACGATTGATTTTCTCTGATGCTATCGTTGAACTAAACAACATAGATGGAAGCTATCGTATTGTTCAACAACAGGAAATCCCTGTCGATATAACGGTTTCTTTGCAAGATACGGATGGCAGTGAAATCATTAAAGGTGATTCGGTTACGGTGAGTGGTATTCCGTCAGGGGCGAAACTGTATGTAGATGGAGTACTGCAAACGCCAGTCAATGGTACAAGTAATTACATACTTGCACTTGCTGTTGATGCAGCTGGAGTTGTGGGGACGGTAAGTGCTCAATTAGTATTCCCGGCGGATTATACTGGAAATCGTGATTTTGGTATTACAGTTGAAGCAGTTAGTGAAGAGCAATATGTTACGGGAGCGGACAAATTTGCAAGCTCTACGGCAACTGCAGAAATTGAGGTTCCTGAGCCCGTAACACCAACCACGATTAGTTCTTCTGGAGATGTCACCGACACGATTACCGTAGATGGAGCTGACCTTCAATGGCAGAAGCATCAATTCTCTGCTGGGAATACAGAAAATGAGAGAACATCAACGTTTGATAATACAAACACCGATTACCTTGTTGATGTTGGCAAAGGTGGTGATTACGTTCAACTAGGAGGTGGAAACGACACGGTTTACCTTGGGGGGAGTGAGTCATTAGCCAAGAACCCTAAAGACGGTGCGGCTGAGCGTGATGATTTTGTATCGGAAGGCGATAGTTATAGACCAAGTATGAATAAGAATGACAGCATCGATATTGCTTTCACTGGTGACGGTAACGATACAGTTTACGGACAAGCAGGTATCGACGCTATCGATGGTGGTACTGGTAATGACTACTTAGATGGTGGGAGTGGTGATGACGCACTTAAAGGTGGAGTTGGTCAAGATACGCTGATTGGTGGTCTCGGAAACGATATCCTTATTGGTGGTGATGACGCTGATATATTCAAGTGGGTTGATGGTGATTTAGATGGAAGTACCGATCGAATCTCCGATTTTAGCATCGCGGAAGGAGATAAGGTTGATTTGTCTGACTTATTTGCTGATGCGCCAACTCAACAACAAGTCACTGAGTTGTTAGACAACATCGAGGTTGAAGGAGGCGAAGTTAACTCCGCCATGGTTGTAGAAAAAGATGGGCAGCAAGTTAAAATTGAATTTGATGGCCTCTCCGCTGCAGACTTGACGAATAGTTTGTCTGACATCCTAGTTATTAAAGACGATTGAGTTTGCTGATACTAATAAAAAACCGAGATTGAAGAATCTCGGTTTTTTATGAACTGTAACGCTGTTTCTTAGACTGGTAATTTGTATTTAAAGAACCTTACAAGCAAAACCTTTCAGGTAGAAACCTTCTGGGTAGGCTGTGTCTGTTAGATGATCGGCTGCTTGCTCGAAGCGCTCGACGAACTTAACCGTTCGGCCTGCATCTAATGCTGCATCAGCGATGATTTTTTGGAACAAATCAGTACCCATTAAGCCAGAGCAAGAGTAGGTGAGTAGAGTGCCACCTGGTTTCAGGATTTGCATCGCAAGCATGTTAACGTCTTTGTAGCCGTTAGCGCCTGAAGTTAGGTTATTCTTGCTTGAAACAAACTTTGGTGGGTCCATGATCACTACGTCAAACTTAGTGCCTTGGTCACGGTATTCACGAAGCAGTTTGAAAACGTCAGCGTTTAGGAACACAGCGCGCTTTTTCGAGATATCAAACTCATTAAGTTCAGCGTTGAACTTAGCTGTATCAAGAGCAAGTTGAGATACGTCAGCGTTGATAACACGCTTCGCGTCGCCTTTAAGTGCGTAAAGGCCAAAACCACCTGTATATGAGAAACAGTTAAGGACATCTTTTCCTTTAACGTACTTCATCGATTCTTTACGGCTATCACGCTGGTCCATGTAGAAGCCTGTTTTGTGGCCTTCCATAATGTTCACGCTGATTTTAACGCCATTTTCTTCAATCACGATAGATTTTGGTGGCTCTTCACCATGAAGAACGCCGACAACTTGTTCTAGGCCTTCTTTCTTACGAACTGCCACGTCTGAACGCTCGTAGATGTTGCAGTCAGGGAAGCACTCGATTAACGCTTCAACCAATACGCTTTTGTTAAACTCAGCGCCAGCACTTAGCAGTTGGCAAACAAGAAAGTCTTGGTATTTGTCGATTGTGATACCTGGTAAGCCATCAGACTCTGCGGCCGTTAGGCGGTAGCCCGTTAGACCATCACGTTCGATAATGTCTTCTCGTAAAGACTGTGCGTCTTGAATTCGTTTTACGAAGAACGCCTTGTTGATCTCTTCTTTTTCAAATGTCCAAACACGAGCTCGAATTTGAGATTCTGGTGAGTAAGCCGCTTTTGCGAGCCACTGACCATTTTGAGCATATACGTCTACAGTTTCACCTTGTTTTGGTTCGCCTTCGACCTTATCGATACCGCGTGAAAATACCCAAGGGTGTTTGCGGCGTAGTGATTTATCTCGGCCTTTAGCTAGATGAATTGAAGGAGTCATAATTTACTCTGTTTGTTGAATTTGAAGGAGGGGTATTGTCGGGGAAGTGCAGGTGAAAAGCAAATAAGAAAGGGCTGCAGAAGCAGCCCTAGTAATGATTAATCAACACATTGTGGTGGATATCAGTATTAAGCTTTAAGACCTGTCAGCAAACCTTCCATCGTATCGCTTTGTTTACGAAGTTGGTCAACATTGGAATTACTCTTACTGATCATCTCGCAGATACTGTCTGATTGATGGCGAATCTCTTCAACACTCTGTGCAATGTTGTCAGCGACTACGCCTTGTTCTTCAGCCGCGGTAGCAATTTGAGTGCTGCTATCTGAAATAGACTGGTTTTTTTCCGCTAATGAACCGATCTCGACGTTCACTTCTGACATCAGTGTTTGGCCTTCGTTAGCATTGTTCACCGTGACTTCCATCAGCTTGGTCAGTGATTGACTGTTACGTTGTAATGATTCAATCATGCTTTGGATTTCAACCGTTGCTTGCTGAGTACGACCGGCAAGGGCACGAACTTCATCGGCAACAACAGCAAATCCACGACCTTGCTCGCCAGCACGTGCGGCTTCGATAGCTGCGTTCAACGCTAACAGGTTAGTCTGTTCAGAAATACCGTTGATGGTTGTGACTACTTCATCGATCTGCGCCGCGTTGGCATCCAGTTCTTCTACTGCTTGTGAAGCGGACTGGATCTCTTGAGATAGGCTAGAGATAGACTCCAGTGTATTTGAAACCTTGACTTGACCGCTCTGAGCAACGCCGCGAGCGTCCATCGTTTGTGAGCTAGACGCATGAGCAAGGGTAGCGACTTCGCGAATGGTAGCCGCCATTTGTTCCGTTGCACTTGCTAAGCTATTCAGGTGTTCTTGTTGGTTACCTGAGATGTCTGAACTTTGTTGTGTTGACTGGTTCAAGTCCGAGCTGATCTGCTGCATGAGAGCGACAGACTCTTGGATTGATAGAACCATGTTTTGTTCACGCTCCGCAACTTTATCGATTGTAATCGCGATTTCACTGAACTCGTCACGAACTAAGAAGTAGTTCATGCGGCAAGTTAAGTCGCCATTCGCAAGCGTGTTCAGAGCTTTGTTCATAGAGAACATCGCGCCGCCAATAAAGGTCATGATGTAGTAAACACCTAGTGCGATAAGCGTTAGGGTTACAGCGATGATAGAAACCTGAGTCGTCGATAGAGCAGACCAAAGGTTTTGGTCATGGTTAGCAACTAGGCTGAACGCTCCATTCATCACTGAAACAGAACCAGCACCGTAGCCTAAAGAGATGGTTTCAGAGCTGCTGACAAGCTGAGCTACTTGATCTTTAGTGAGTTGACCCGCTTCGATAAGCCCTTTCATCAAGAGCATTTCTTCTTGATAAAGGTGAGCAAGTAAAGAGTCCGCGGCACTATCTAAAACGAGAGTTAATATAACCAGGGCGAGAAGAGGCAATAAGAAGAGTAGATAGAACTTTTCTTGGATTTTTAGGTGAATGAGATATTTGTCAATCCAACGAAATGGGATTTCTTTCATAATCGTTATACTCGAAGTAAGTCCACCAATAAGCGGTGAATGAATAGAAACTCGACTATATCATTCATATAATTTATGAGGCAACGTTATGGAAAGTTCACAATATATTTTTGTCGTGTCAGGCGTAGTTCAATGTGTTGGGTTCCGTTACCACACCAGTAGGCAGGCGCAAGCTATGGGTCTCTCAGGTTATGCAAAGAACTTAAATGATGGTCGAGTTGAAGTGTTAGTTGTCGGAGAGAGTCAGCAAATTGAGAAGTTACATGCTTGGCTCTATATTGGCCCTTCGAGCGCAACAGTAGACAACGTTGTGATGCATCAAGTTAAAGATAGTGAGCGCCAAGACGTACGCATAGGGGCGTTTAAAATACTGTAGTTGTAGCACTACAGTATTTTATATTGAACGTAACTTAATGACCTAAAGCGGGTTAGGTTTTACAAGCACTTTGCTGGTTTAGGTAAACCGGCGAGCTTGGTCGCTTGTTTTGCAGGGCCTTTTTTGAATAACTTGAAAAGGTACTTACTATTGCCTTTTTCTGGGCCGTGAGCTTTTTCCATTGCTTTAACGAGCATGCGAACCGCTGGTGAGGTGTTGAACTCTTCGTAAAAGCTCCTTACAAAATGTACGACTTCTAAGTGTGCATCTGTAAGTTCAATCGCCTCGTCTTGAGCAAGAATTTCAATCATGCCTTCTTCCCATTGCGTGTAATCCAATAGGTAGCCTTGAGCGTCGGTTTCGATTTGCTTGCCGTTATATTCAAACATGTTTAATCCAGAATCCAATTAACTATGCGGATAGGGTACATGACCAAGTTTGTCTTTCTCAACAGAAATTGTAGCTATCCAATGAAATATCGTACTTATAGATACAAAAAAGCCCAAGAGGTAGGCTCTTGGGCTAGATATTCTTCAATGATGGGAACGATTAGTCGTCGCTGCCCATGATGCCTAGGATGCTTAGTAGGCTGATGAAGATGTTGTAGATCGATACGTACAAGCTGATCGTTGCAGAGATGTAGTTTGTTTCACCGCCACGAATGATGTTTTGCGTTGTAAGCAAGATAACACCAGTCGAGAACAGGATGAACATACCGCTCATTGCCAATGATAGTAGAGGCATTTGTAGGAAGATGTTTGCAACCATACCTACAAGTAGTACTACGAAACCCGCTAATAGCATGCCATTAAGGAACGACAGGTCACGCTTAGTTGTTAGTGCGTAAGCTGATGCGCCCATAAACGCCAGTGCTGTACCGCCAAGTGCAGTTAGGATGACATCACCCATGCCTGCGCCAACGTACATGTTTAAGATTGGACCGATGGTGTAGCCTAAGAAACCTGTAAATAGGAATGTGAAGACTAGACCCATGCTGTTGTCACGGTTCTTTTCTGTTAGGAAAAGTAGGCCGTAGAAGCCAACTAGCATGATAATAAGACCCGGGCGAGGAAGGTTCATCGCCATGGATACGCCTGCTACAACAGCAGACCAAAGTAGTGTCATAGACAGTAATGCGTAGGTGTTACGCAACACTTTATTGGTTTGCAGAGCACTTTCTTGAGATGCTGTGCGTGAAAACATAGGGCTGTTCATAATCTTCCTCGTAAGGTGACTTCAATAGTTATTAGTACATTTATGGGGGTGAAAGTTCGAAAAATCAAGTCTCTCATTCCTCTTGTATACGTAAAATAATAATCAAAATAGTCGGTTAAGTGTTTCTGAAGGTGTAACAAAGTATTTCTTAAAGTGCAGTTAAGGTTCGTTGTTCAATTTTAATCGCACTGAATCGCTGTTTATAATCTTGAAAAACTAATTATAACACTGAAAACAAAGAGGCGACCTAAGCCGCCTCTGTAGTTTATGCATCATAACACATTAGTGGTGTAAGATTTGGCTTAAGAAGTTCTGCGTTCTGTCTGATTGTGGGTTTTCAAAGAAATCGACAGGGTTGTTCTCTTCTATGATTTCACCGGCATCCATGAAGATAACGCGATCCGCGACCTCTTTAGCAAAGCCCATCTCGTGCGTTACACAAAGCATCGTCATGCCTTCTTCTGCAAGCTCAACCATTACGTCTAACACCTCACGAACCATTTCTGGATCGAGCGCCGACGTTGGCTCATCAAACAGCATCACTTGAGGGTTCATACACAAAGAGCGAGCGATAGCTACACGCTGCTGTTGACCACCTGAAAGCTGACCTGGGAACTTGTCCGCTTGCTCAGGGATTTTTACGCGCTCTAGGTACTTCATTGCAATCGCTTCGGCTTCTTCTTTTGGCATCTTTTTGACCCAGATTGGAGCCAGAGTACAGTTCTCTAATACCGTCAGATGTGGAAACAGATTGAAGTGTTGGAAACACATGCCGACATCTCTACGCACGGCTTCGATGTTCTTTAGGTCTTCCGTTAATTCATTACCTGAAACGAAGATATGACCTTTTTGGTGCTCTTCTAATCGGTTGATGCAGCGGATCATCGTTGATTTACCAGAGCCTGAAGGGCCACAGATAACGATTTTCTCGCCTTTTTTAACTTCTAAATTGATGTTCTTAAGTACGTGGAATTCACCGTACCACTTGTTCATGTCTTTCAACTCGATCATAAGACCTTGAGAGTTGTTTTCTGTCTGCTGCGTCATAATACGTCCTTGATCTTGTTAATTATCGTTTGTGACCGGTGTGAAGTCTGTTTTCTAGCCATATCGAATATCTCGACATGCCAAAACAAAACACCCAGAACACTAACGCGACAAATACATAACTTTCTGTTGAATACCCAAGCCATTCAGGGTCGGTATTCGCGGCTTGGCCAATTCCTAGTACATCAAACATACCAATAATCAAAACAAGACTGGTATCTTTAAACAAACCAATGAAGGTGTTCACAATTGAAGGAATCGTGATTTTAAGAGCTTGAGGTAGAATGATAAGCCCAGTCTTTTTCCAGTAGCTTAACCCCAGAGCATCAGCTGCTTCGTATTGGCCTTTTGGTATTGCTTGTAGACCACCTCGAATTACTTCGGCCATGTAGGCTGCACTGAATAGAACTACCCCTACAAGTGCTCGAATGAGCTTATCGGTTTCTGTCCCTTCTGATAAAAAGAGTGGCAGCATTACTGAAGCCATGAATAGAACTGTAATGAGCGGTACGCCACGCCAAATTTCGATGTATACGGTACACATACTGCGAATGATCGGCATCTCTGAGCGGCGCCCAAGAGCAAGTGCAACACCAATAGGGAGTGACACTACAATACCAACAAGTGCGATGACCAGTGTAACCAGTAGGCCGCCCCATTTATGGGTATCAACAACTTCTAACCCAAAGACGCCACCGTATAGCAAGCCAGCAATGATAAATGGGTAGATGTTGACGAAGAACAACCAAATCCACGTACGTTTAGGTGTTTTTTCATAAGCCAGTAAGGCTACAAAAATGGCCAACGTTGCATAGAAGAGGCGAGGTCGCCACAGTTCAGCTTCTGGGTAGAAGCCATACATGAATTGGTCCCAACGAACGCTGATAAAAACCCAACAAGCGCCTTCGCTAGTACAGGCATCACGTGTGGTTCCTATCCAGTCGGCACTGATGAATGCCCAATCCGCTATTGCCCATAATAGGGTGAAAGCAAAGTAAGCAAGAATCACAGTGACGACGCTGTTAACAGGTCCATTAAATAGATTTTTTCTTAACCAACCGACTGGCCCAACGGTATTCGCTGGAGGCGGAAGATCAGGTTGAAATTGATGTGTACTCATCTTATCTCTCCACCAATGCTACTTTGCGGTTGTATATGTTCATTAGAGCGGACGTTAATAGGCTCAAGGTTAGGTAGACGCCCATTGTCATCGCGATTACTTCGATAGCTTGTCCAGTTTGGTTAAGTGTTGTTCCTGCAAATACAGAGACAAGATCAGGATAACCAATGGCCATCGCAAGTGATGAGTTTTTGGTCAGGTTTAGATACTGACTGGTTAGTGGTGGGATAATGATTCTTAATGCTTGTGGAATAATGACAAGCTTTAGAGTTCTAGAACGTGGGATGCCTAGAGACATCGCAGCCTCAGTTTGCCCATGGTTTACCGCGTTAATACCTGAACGAACAATCTCAGCAATGAACGCTGCTGTATAGATACTTAAAGCGAGCATCAATGCAGCAAGCTCAGGGATTATCGTAACACCACCCTTGAAGTTAAACCCTTTCAACACAGGGTAATCTGCAGAGATAGGCATGCCCATAACAAAGTAAGTTATCAACGGTAAGCCTAAAATCAACGCAGCGGCAATTCGCAACATCGGTGTTTGTTGGCCGGTCAGTTTCTGTCTGTTCTTAGCCCAGATGTTGATAATAAACGTAGCGATAATACCGACAATCAATGATGCGATGACAATGCTACTGCCTTGCTCAAAGACTGGAGCAGGGAAGTACAACCCGCGTACGTTCAAGAAAATTGCTTCACCTAGACTCATACTTTGACGAGCAGAAGGCAAGGCTTGTAGAACGGCGAAATACCAGAAAAAGATTTGTAATAGCAGAGGGATATTTCGGAATATCTCAATGTAGACAGCTGCAAATCGGCTAACTAGCCAGTTTGAAGAGAGTCTAGCGATACCCATACTAAAGCCCAGCACTGTCGCTAGCATGATGCCGAGTACTGAAACCAAAGCGGTATTGAGAAGACCGATAAAGAATGTACGACCGTATGAGTAGGTCTCGTCGTATTCAATCAGTGTTAAGCCGATACCAAAACCAGCTTCTTGTGAGAGAAAATCAAAACCAGTGGTGATACCACGGGAATCTAAGTTTGTGAGTGCATTATTTACAATCGTGTAAAAGAAAGCACAAAGCGCCCCGACGGCGATAATTTGGAAAATGATGGAGCGAAAAGTGGGGTTGTAAAATAAGTTGGCACTTTTGGGCTGTGGCTTTGCCTGAGCTGGAGAAATAGTTTCATTAGGTTTCATACTACTATAACCTCAAATCCATTTAATAAATAGGGCGGAAAACTCCGCCCTAATTGATGCTTGAAAATTTATTAACGGATTGGTGGAGCGTACATAAAGCCGCCCGCATTCCATAATGCATTTACACCACGAGAGATTTGAAGTGGAGAACCTGTACCAACAGTACGCTCAAAACTCTCACCGTAGTTACCAACTTGCTTAATTACTTGGTAACCCCAGTCGTCGCGAATGCCAAGGCCTTTACCTTTAGGACCGTCTACACCAAGAATACGTTTGATGTTTGGATCTTTTGACTTAAGCATTTCGTCTGCATTTTTAGAAGAGATGCCGTATTCTTCCGCGTTAATCATTGCTGAAAGTGTCCACTTAGCAACGTTAAACCATTGATCATCATCCTGACGAACAACAGGGCCTAGAGGCTCTTTAGAGATGATTTCAGGAAGTACTTCTGCAGATTTAGGATCAGCTAGGTTTAGGCGAAGTGCGTATAGACCAGATTGGTCAGTTGTTAGTACGTCACAACGACCTGCGTCGAAACCTTTCGATGTTTGTGCTGCCGTATCGAATACCACTGGCTTGTAAGACATGCCACTGTTACGGAAGTAATCGGCTAGGTTAAGTTCAGTTGTTGTACCTGATTGAACACATACAGAAGCGCCATCAAGCTCTTGAGCACTTGTTAGGCCAAGTTCTTTCTTAACCATGAAGCCTTGACCATCGTAGTAGTTAACGCCTACGAAGTTCAGACCTAGAGCAGTGTCACGATGTAATGTCCATGTTGTGTTACGAGATAGTACGTCGATTTCGCCAGATTGAAGCGCAGTAAAACGCTCTTTTGCTGTTAGAGGTACATACTTAACTTTAGTCTTGTCACCGAGTACAGCCGCTGCAAGAGCTTGACAATACTCAACATCAATTCCTTCCCATTCACCTTTTGAGTTAGGGTTAGAGAACCCTGGAAGACCGGTACTTACACCACAAGTTAGAAAACCTTGAGATGTGACTTTGTCCAGAGTGCTTTCTGCCGCTGATGCCGATGTTGCCATCATCGCAGTTGATGCAGCTACTACTGAAGCAAGAAGTGTTAGTTTATTTGTCATTTGTATCCTTCCTTGTTAACCAGGTGACACCTGATACTCGTGCTCGTTTGAGTTTCTCTTATGTGTTGCGTTTTCTATGACCTTGTTGTTCAAATTAAACGAGTTGCATTTTGCAAATGAAACTGTGTGCGATTTAAACAACTGTTTATAAGGTTAGGAAAGGATCCGTAGTTTCACAAATGTATAATTTAAAAAGAATTTTGAATGAAATCACAAATCCGAACACAATTAGAATGACCAAATGTTAAGTGAATGTAAATAGTGCAACGGTTCACACTGTTGGTGCAACGAGATTTAGATTTTTATATTGATAATCGACTAGATAAATATTCTGAATCCACATCACAATGATGAAATATTAAACTTAAGAAATGTTGAAATTTGGTCAATAAATATTTTTATTACACTTCGATAGTTATGAATATGCTCCAAATTTGGTAGCATGGCTGAATAGTTATTGAAGTAGTCTCAAGGAAGAACATGCGTTATTTCCCAATGTTTTTGGATGTAGAAAATAAGCCAATCTTAGTGGTTGGTGGGGGTGAGGTTGCTTGCCGTAAAGTCGATAGCTTACTACGAGCGGGAGCGGATGTGACTTTGGTGTCTCCCAAGGTAGCGCCTTACTTAAAGCAGCTTGTGGGCGAGAACAAGCTTCACTGGGTTCAAAACTTTTACTCGTCACAGATCATATCGAAAAATTACTTGCAGGTTTGGGCCACAACAGACAACCCAAGCTTGAATCACCAAGTGTATAATGATGCGAAAAAACTGGGCATTTTAGTCAATGTGGTTGACGATCTTCCTTACTGCGACTTCATCACACCTTCGATGATAAATCGCGGCAGAATCCAAATTGCCATCTCTAGTGGCGGGGCATCACCTGTTTTAGTAAGAAATATCAGAGAAAAACTCGAAACGGTATTGCCACAAAACATAGGTTTGATAGCAGACTTCGGTGCATCAAAACGCAATTCAATCAAAGAGTCATTCCCAACCGTCGACGAGCGTCGTAAATTTTGGGAGCGTTTCTTGTCATCCAGCTTTATCGAGCAGGTGAATGACAGAGAGCAGTTAGAGTCTTACTACCAGCAAGCGCTAACCGAAGGCATTGATAGCGAAGGGCAGGTCACTTGGATTGAATTCGAGCAAGATGTCGAGCTGCTGTCTATGAAGGCTTTACGTTTGATGCAGGAGGCAGAGCTCGTACTTTCACCGAGCGATTGTCCATTTGAATTTATCGACCTGTGCCGCCGAGATGCAGAAAGAGAGAGCTACGCCAACAGCGGAGAGCTATCAACAAAGCTTGAGCAAGCAAGAGCAGAGAAATTACGGGTGTGTGTGTTTATTCCACCAGCAAGCGTAGAGTTTAATCTGTTGGTCGGCAAAGACCTAAAATTGTCAGCAGCCCAAGTACTCAGTTGAGGTAATTGCTTCTAGTTGAAATGAGAGCTTTCTGGTTGTTTGAAATCGGCTAGAGGCTCGGAATAAAACTAAAGCTGGACCAGATAAATAAAAAGCCACTTCAAAAGAAGTGGCTTTTTGCTATTTCATGTCCCGTCCTGAAATGTG
>NZ_JBFRNC010000063.1:0-64189 GCF_041470825.1 Vibrio sp. 10N.261.55.A10
GATCAACACGCCCTAGTAGAAATACTGTCAACGTATTTTAGGACGAGACAGTTTGCTAGCACAGCTAACGGCCAATAACGCTTATTCTCAGTGTCTTGTGTGAGAAGAAGTTAGCTCTGATGCACGTAACTGAGCAACGGCTTTCGCTAGTTCTAGCTGAGCTTGTGCAAAGTTAATGTCTATGTTGCCCTTGTTGATGTTCTCTAGAGCGGCATATTTCGCTTCTTCTGCGCGAGCGCGGTCAATGTCTTTACCATGCAAGGCCGTGTCGGCTAATAACGTAACCACATCCGGCTGAACTTCCAGCATCCCACCAGAGACATACAGCACTTGGCCTTCTGATTTAGGGTCTGTAACAAACACGGTTACGCCCGGTTTGATCTTACTGAGAAGCGGGGAGTGACCGGGGCGGATCCCCAGTTCACCGTCAGCGCCAGAAACGGCTAGGGCATACGCTGGACCTGAAAACAGCGTACCTTCCGCACTTACAATATTAAGTTGAAATGTATTATCTGTAATTCCGATAGCCATGGTGCACCTACCTCTTAGAGTGATTTTGCTTTTTTAAGCACTTCGTCGATAGAGCCACAGTACAAGAACGCTTGCTCTGGGATGTCGTCATACTCGCCGCTTAACAGACCTTTAAAGCCTCTTAGTGTTTCGCTTAGCGGTACAAAGACACCTGTCTGACCGGTAAACACTTCTGCTACGTGGTAAGGCTGAGTTAAGAAACGTTCAATCTTACGAGCACGAGATACAATCTGTTTATCTTCAGTTGAAAGCTCATCCATACCAAGAATCGCGATGATGTCTTTTAGCTCTTTGTAGCGTTGCAACGTTGTTTGAACTGTTTGTGCAATGTCGTAATGCTCTTGACCAACCACGAGAGGATCCAATTGACGAGACGTCGAATCTAACGGGTCAATCGCAGGGTACAGACCCAATGCAGCGATATTACGAGACAGTACAACGGTCGCATCTAAGTGAGCAAAGGTTGTTGCAGGTGAGGGGTCAGTCAAGTCATCCGCTGGTACGTATACAGCTTGGATAGACGTGATAGAGCCTTGTCTAGTTGAAGTGATACGTTCTTGAAGCACACCCATCTCTTCAGCCAGTGTTGGTTGGTAACCTACCGCGGAAGGCATACGACCTAATAGCGCTGAAACCTCGGTACCCGCAAGCGTGTAACGGTAAATGTTATCAATGAACAGCAGTACGTCACGACCTTCATCACGGAAGCGCTCAGCCATAGTTAGGCCAGTAAGTGCAACACGTAGGCGGTTTCCAGGTGGCTCGTTCATTTGGCCATAAACCATGGCAACTTTGTCTAATACGCCAGCTTCTTTCATCTCGTAGTAGAAATCGTTACCTTCACGAGTACGTTCACCTACACCGGTAAACACAGAAAGACCTGAGTGGGCTTTGGCGATGTTGTTGATAAGCTCCATCATGTTGACGGTTTTACCTACACCCGCCCCCCCGAACAGACCGATTTTACCGCCCTTAGCGAAAGGACAAATAAGGTCGATAACCTTAACACCTGTCTCTAGAAGCTCAGTGCTGTTGGCTTGCTCTTCATAAGAGGGGGCTTCTCGGTGAATTTCGTAGCTTTCTTTCTGACCGATCTCACCACACTCATCGATAGGTTGACCAAGCACGTTCATGATTCGGCCCAGCGTTTCTTCACCCACAGGCACCGTGATTGGTGAGCCTGTGTTTTCAACCGTTAGGCCACGACGTAAGCCATCTGACGTACCCATTGCAATACAACGAACGATATTGCTACCCAGTTGTTGCTGTACTTCCAATACTAACGAGCTTGCTTCGTCACTAGTCACTTTCAATGCATCATAAACGCGTGGGCTGTTGCCGCCGCTGAACTCGACGTCAACGACCGCGCCGATTACTTTAACTATTTTTCCAACACTCATTCTTAAATCCTCAAATTCTGTTCTTAACCCACTCTTTTCTGCCCTTAGACAGCTTGAGCACCTGAGACTATTTCACTCAGCTCTTGGGTAATGGCAGCCTGACGCGCCTTGTTGTAAACCAACTGCAAGTCATCAATGAGTTGGCCTGCGTTATCAGTCGCCGCTTTCATAGCGACCATTCGGGCTGCTTGCTCACAGGCAATGCTCTCAACAATGCCTTGATACACTTGCGATTCGATGTATCGATGTAACAGTTCTGAGAGTATGTCTTTGGGCGCTTGCTCATATATGTAGTCCCACCGACGTGCTTTTTTAGGCTCACCACCTTCCTCAGAATCCGAAGGGTGGGGGAGCAACTGCAAGGTCGTTGGTGCTTGAACCATGGTGTTGACGAACTGGTTGTAAACGAGATACAAGCTATCGATCTTGCCTTCGTCGTAATGCCCCAGCATCGCGTTCACTGTACCTAAGATGTCTTCTAACTTAGGGGTATCGCCAAGACCTGACGTTTGTGCAATAACGTTGCCGCCGCGTTGGAAGAACGAGATAGCCTTAGATCCCACTAAGGTTGTTTCTACCTCGACTCCCTTGGTGCGCCATTGCTCCATTTCTTCTAATACTTTCTTGAACAAGTTTGAGTTCAAGCCGCCACACAAGCCTCTATCGGACGAGATAATGATGTAAGCGACACGCTTAGGTTCACGCTGTTGCAGGTAAGGGTGCTGGTATTCCAGCGAACCCGATGCAACATGAGAGATAACTTTTCGCATGTTCTCGGCGTAGGGGCGAGTTAGCGTCATGTTGTCTTGAACCTTGCGCATCTTACTTGCTGCAACCATTTCCATTGCGCTAGTGATTTTCTGAGTGTTACTAACACTGGCTATCTTGGTGCGAATTTCTTTAGTACTTGCCATAATCTGCTCCTATTTGTTTTGATTTCCAGCTAACAAACCGGAGCACTTACCAAGCTTTCATCCCAACAAAACCTTCTAGGATCTCTTTAAGAGCGCCGTCGATTTCGTCGTTGTAATCGCCTGTCGCGTTGATTTTTTCGAATAGCGCAGGGTTTTGACCTTTGGCGTAAGCAATCAGTTCTTCTTCAAAACGGGCAATGTTGCTTAGTTCAACACCGACCAAGTAGCCTTTCTCTGCCGCGTAAATAACCGTTGCTTGCTCAGCGACTGACATTGGAGAGTATTGTTTTTGCTTCATTAACTCGGTAACACGTTCACCATGGTCTAGCTGTTTACGCGTCATCTCATCTAGGTCAGAAGAGAATTGAGCAAATGCTGCTAGCTCGCGGTATTGAGCTAATGAAGTACGGATACCACCAGACAGTTTCTTGATGATCTTGCATTGTGCCGCACCACCCACACGAGATACCGAGATACCTGGGTCTACTGCAGGACGTAGGCCTGAGTTAAACAGTTGGGTTTGAAGGAAAACCTGACCATCGGTGATGGAGATTACGTTGGTTGGTACAAATGCTGATACGTCACCCGCCTGAGTTTCAATGATAGGAAGCGCTGTTAATGAACCAGTTTGACCTTTCACTTCACCGTTAGTGAACTTCTCTACATACTCTGCATTCACTCGTGCTGCACGTTCTAGTAGGCGTGAGTGAAGGTAGAATACGTCGCCAGGGAAGGCTTCACGACCTGGTGGGCGTTTCAATAGCAATGAGATTTGACGGTAAGCAACGGCTTGTTTTGATAGGTCATCATAGATGATCAGCGCATCTTCACCGCGGTCACGGAAGTATTCACCCATGGTGCAACCCGCATAAGGGGCTAGGTATTGAAGCGCTGCAGACTCTGATGCTGACGCCACGACTACGATGGTGTTTTTTAGCGCATCGTGGTCTTCGAGTTTACGAACCACGTTAGCGATAGTGGAGGCTTTTTGGCCAATCGCCACATACACACATTTGATGCCAGAATCTTTCTGATTGATGATCGCATCGATAGCTAACGCTGTTTTACCCGTCTGACGGTCACCGATGATAAGTTCACGTTGACCACGACCGATTGGCACCATGGTATCAACCGCTTTGTAGCCAGTTTGAATAGGTTGATCAACAGACTTACGTTCGATTACACCGGGTGCAATCACTTCTACAGGGTCGAGTCGGTCACAACTCACTGGGCCTTTGCCATCGATTGGCTCGCCTAATGTGTTCACGACACGGCCAAGAAGTCCGTTACCTACAGGTACTTCTAAGATACGACCTGTACCTTTCACTTTCATACCTTCAGAGAGGTCAGTGTAAGGGCCCATAACCACCGCACCTACTGAGTGGGTATCGAGGTTAAGTGCGAGTGCGTATTTGCCACCTGGTAGCTCAATCATCTCACCTTGCATAACATCAGCAAGGCCATTGATTGTGATGATGCCATCACGAACCGATACGATAGTGCCTTCGTTGCGAGCCTCGGTGCTCACATTAAATTTCGAGATGCGTTCTTTGATTAGATCGCTGATTTCATTTGAATTTAATTGCATAATTGTTACCTATCTCGCGTGAAGTTGATGAGCCAATCGGTCAATTGATGTGTTTAAAGAACCATCGATAACGGTTTCACCCGCCTTGATGACCATTCCACCTACTAACGTGTCATCAATAACCTGCTTCATTTCAACCTGACGCTCTAATTTCTTCTCAAGTGCAGCTGTTAGTGACGTAACTTGATCTTGTGTCAGCATTTCTGAACTGGTGACAGTGACAGGCACTACACGTTCATGTTCGTCCTTTAGCTCGCAGTACAATTCAAACAGGTCTCTTACAACAGAAAGGCGGCCGTTCTCGGCCAAGACTCGAATAAGATTAATGACGTGGTCATCAACGAGTCCTTGGCAAATATGAATGATGAGGTTTGCCAGCTCTTCTGTTTGGTGTGTAGAAGCACCTTCTGCTGAAGAAATCTGACTAGCGATCGTTTCTTCTTCCGCGACAGCCACAAGAATGGACAGCATTGAGTGCCACTCTTGTAACTGGTTTTCACCTAAAGCAAATTCAAACGATGCTTTGGCGTAGGGATGAGCAATATTGGTGTAATCTGACATATTGCCTCTCCTTAGAGTTCGCTAATCATTTGGTCAACTAGCGCTCGGTTCGTTGCGGAATCTAGGTTTTTGCTAATCAGTTTCTGTGCACTTTGAATTACTGCGTCTGCCATATCTGCCTGAAGTTCACGGCGTATCTTTTGGCGTTCGCCTTCTAGCTCAGCTCTACCTTGTTCTAAGATGCGTGCCTTTTCTTGCTCGGCTTCTTGTTGCGCTAAGCTGATGATTTCATTGCGGCGTTTTCGGCCCTGTTCAACCAGTTCAGTCACATCTTTTCTTGCATCTTCGATGAGTTGCGCGCCATTTGATTTTGCTAGTTCTAGCTCTTTCGCAGCGTTCTCTGAGTGGCGTAAACCATCAGCGATTTCTTTTTGGCGCTCGTCTAACATCGCGGTGAGAGGGGGCCATACATATTTCATGCAGAGCCAAACAAAAATCACGAATGAGATTGCTTGTCCAAACATGCTTGCATTTAAGTTCATACCTTCCTCACTAAATCTTGATTATGTATAAATCGATCTTTCAAAGCGGTTTGATTAAGCCACGGCGAAGATGATGTATAGACCGATACCAACACCGATCATCGGTACTGCATCCACAAGACCCATCATGATGAAGAATTGAGTACGAAGCATTGGAGTAAGGTCTGGTTGACGCGCAACACCTTCAAGGTATTTACCTGCTAAGTTACCAATACCAGATGCGGCACCTGCTGCACCTAAACCGATCAGTAATGCACCTGCTACATATAAAACTGCGCTTACGATATCCATTTGTATCTCCGATAAATAATTTTTTAGTTAAATTTTTTAGTTATTAATTAGTGGTGTTCTTCTGTTGCCATACCTAAATAAACAACGGTCAGTACCATAAATATAAATGCTTGCAAGAATACGATTAATATGTGGAATAGTGCCCAAGGAACACTCAGTGCCCATTGCATCCACCATGGCATTAATGCGATCAGAATAAATATCATCTCACCTGCATACATGTTTCCAAATAATCGTAAGCCTAGTGATATAGGTTTTGAAATTAATGTTATTAATTCAAGAACTAAGTTAACAGGGTATAAAAGAGGGTTATCAAATGGCTGCGTAGTAAGCTCTTTGATAAAGCCTTTCAATCCTTTATTTTTAAATGTATAAGTCAACAGTAAGATAAATACACCGAGTGCCATCGACATTGGAATATTTACGTCCGCCGTTGGTAGATCTCTAAAGTGTTCTAGACCCATTGCACGACTTAATGCTGGTATGAAATCTATTGGTAATAAATCGACCGCGTTCATTAACAACACCCAAACAAAAGTGGTTAATGCCAGTGGCCCTATTAATTTATCCTCCGCTTGAAAAATCTCTTTTACTAGGTTGTTTACAAAATCAAATATCAGTTCGATAAAACATTGAAATCGACCTGGAACACCGCTGGTGCCCTTAGTCACTACGTATCGAAAAGCTCCAATAAACAGTAAACCCGTAATCCAAGATACCAACATCGAGTCGATGTTGAACGCCCAGAAACCATCACCTGTAGTTAAGAAGGTTAAGTGATGCTCTATGTATTCGTGAGCGGTAGTTACTTGATCCATACTACACGTACTCCGATCTTGTAGAGGCAGTAATAAATGGTGTTAAGAAGTACCCAACCATAGTGAGAATATATGCGTACAATATTACTGGGTTATCCAATTTGAAAAACTGGAACGCCAAGATAAACATTAAGAACGTATAAGTTATTTTCACGACACGACTCATTTGCATTAAGTCACGTAAACTATAATTAGGATTCTTGCGCACCTTTAGGCTTGCATATATAAAACCAAACAGCGGAGGTAGCATCGCAATTCCGATACCCAAAGCCGACGATTCCATATCTACTTTATTACCAAAAAACACTTCATATAAAACTACACCGACGGCTAATACTACTTGGCAGAGAACAACTCTTTTAGCAGCAACAAGAATGTCACCACTTATCCCATTAAGCCTCATAATAAAACCTTATATTTAACAGTGTAAGCTCATATAAAACACAGTTTGAATATGTCTTGCTACTCGCATTTACTTGTTAATAAAACTTTGCTTGTTAACAAAGAGATAATCTTGCTGGTCTTATATCTCCTGACGAAATAGAACGATATAAACTAGTTCGCTCTCGTTTCGACAAAATATAAACTACGCCTAAAATTATGTGATCAAAACGACAAATATTGATATCAATAATTCCATTTTTGAAATGAATGTTTTTCATTTATGAAAGTAATAGTTCTATCACTTTATTCATGAATATTTAAGATGCTTTATCCTTGTGAAAAAGAGGGTCTTTTTAGAAGGGAGTAGCGAGCTAAATTTTCAACTTATGATCTTATCAATTAAGACTATTCAAACACTTAGGTTCATTTACAAGCTGAGTTGTGAAGTGTGATTTTGGTAGGGGTTAAGCTTGTTTGAGGCAATGATGGAAGATCTGGTTTTTCTGGTAAATTAAACGTACGTCGCTCCTTATCAATAAGCGAATATTTTTTATATTGTCGTCAGCTTGTCACTATTTGCGTGCGCGAGAGTGAAAATTCAGCGCCTAAATGTTGATGATATAGGAGTGAAATGGGGGACTGGGTGTGCGAGAAGCATGGTGCGGAGAAGAAACACCGAGTTTTGAGGAAGTAAATGGCAGCAGAGCGCTGCCTAATTTACTTAATCTAGGCTCTCTTATGACTCTTCATAACTGAGGTATTGAATACATAAGTCATGGAAAGCCTGTGCTTGTGGCGAGATCGTACGATCAGACAGTCTGAAAATGCCGATTTGTCGTTGCAAGGGTGGGTCAATTAGCGGAATCCACACCAAGCGGGTTTCATTGGTTGGGAAAGCCAGCTTAGGTAGCGTGGTCACGCCTATCCCGAGCTTTAACACCGAAAACAGCGAGGTAATGTTCTCGACAGAGTACAGGGCTTGTTCGCTGAGCATGCGCGCAGGTGTTGGGTCCAGTAGGGTGCAAGTCCCGTTACGAATGAAGGGCTGCTTTAACAAGGTTTGCCATTCGATTCCTTCCTGTTGAGAGGCGATAGGGTTATCTTTGAGGCACACCACACCGATAGGATCAGAAAGCAAAGGCGTGAAGTCGATGCTCTCTTCTTCTAAATGGGAGCTATTACCGAGGGCAACATCCACCTCGCCAGAGAGTAATCTTGCTTCTACCCCTGCCGCATTATCATCAATCAAACTCACTTCTACATTCGGGTACTGCTCACAAAATGCCCCTAAAACACTAGGGATGAGTTTTGCGGCCACAGAAGGCACGCTCGCTATTCGAACTCTTCCTTGTTGTCCTGCTGCCGCTGCGCGTAAGTCATTGTCTAATGCTTTGTAAACGTTCAGAAATTGAATGATCTTGGGCAAACATATTTCTCCAAAAGGCGTCAGTGTCGATTTGTTGCCTGTTTCAAACAGAGGTTGGCCGAGTATTTTTTCCAACTCTTTTATCGAAGTCGAAAGTGCCGCTTGCGATCGATTTGCACGGTGAGATGCCGCTCTAAATCCACCTTCTTCGACCACCAAAACGAAATGTTTTAACTGTTGTAGCTTAATACTCATGACTCCGATCCTTCTCTAGCCCTTGCTATACCTTACTTTTTGCAAGGTGATAGATTTTATTTATCAAATGCACAAAATTTACCGTTAGATTTATCAGGCGTCAAGGTGCAGTATTTAACCATCTTGAAACATAGTTGTTACAAAGTTGGATGAAATCGTGAACGCACAAACTAAAAAACACCCAGTAAAAACCTCTCTTTTTGCTTCAAAAGCACCACTAGAGTGGGCAATCGTTAATAACGGCACTCTATACACTGCGCAGATTCCAATCGATGAAACGGGCGCAGTAGTAGAAGGCGGTATTGAAGCGCAAACGCGTCAGACTTTTAACAACCTTGTTCATACCTTGGAGTGTGCAGGCGAATCGATGGATTCTGTGCTGCAGGTTCTGATTTACGTGACTGACCGTGAATACCTGAAAACGGTAAACAGCGTATACGGAGAATACTTCAACGCACCTTATCCAAATCGTGCAGCAGTCGTTGTTGCAGGGCTAGCTAGAGAAGAGATGTTGGTTGAGTTCGTGGTTTATGCATCGGCGTCTCAACCTGAATAAATGGACTGTGAACTGAGGCAATTTGCCAATCAAAGCTGTTTGTCTACGCAGATCTTTACTAATACAAGCGAATAGTTTTACGTCTAGATACAAAATTAATACTTACTCTCTATATTAATTAACAATTTATCAATTAATCCGATGGTTGCCAGACTCAACCGCAACCTAACGTTACAAGGACAGAATGATGACTCACTTACAGAATGTTCAAGCAGAAAACGCACTTTACATTGGCGGCGAATGGCAAGCGGGTGTAAGCACCGTAGCGAACATTAACCCATCAGATATTTCTGAAAATATTGGCAACTTTGCACAAGCAAGTGCTGAACAAGTTCAACAAGCGATTTCAGCGGCGAAACACGCTCAACCAGAGTGGGAAAAAACGCCGATTGAACGCAAGCAAGCGGTGCTTCAAGCGATTGGTGATGAGCTGATTGCCCGTTGTGATGAGCTGGGCACTTTGCTATCTCGTGAAGAAGGTAAGCCTTTTGCTGAAGGTCGCGGTGAGATTTACCGTGCAGGTCAGTTCTTCCAATACTTTGCGGCTGAAGTGCTTCGCCAAATTGGTGACAACGCAGATTCTGTACGCCCGGGTGTTTCTGTTGAAGTGACTCGCGAAGCGGTGGGCGTTATCGGCATTATCTCTCCTTGGAACTTCCCGACAGCAACAGCAGCTTGGAAAATTGCTCCAGCATTGGCTTTCGGTAACAGCGTTATTTGGAAACCAGCAAACCTAACACCAGCAAGTGCGGTCGCGCTTACAGAGATCATCCACCGCCAAGGTATCCCTGCAGGTACGTTTAACCTTGTACTGGGTAGCGGTTCAACAGTAGGTGATGCACTGATCAACTCTAAAGAAGTGAACGGTGTGAGCTTTACCGGTTCTGTTGATACGGGTCGTAAAGTGGCAGCGGCTACAGCGCCAAACTTCGTTCGTTGCCAACTAGAAATGGGCAGTAAGAACGCACTTGTTATTGCTGACGATGCTGATATCCAAACTGCGGTTGATGCAACGATTGCAGGTTCTTTCTCTGGCGCAGGCCAAAAATGTACCGCGTCTTCTCGCCTTGTGGTTATGGATAGCATTCACGACCAATACGTTGAAGCACTGATTAAACGTATGAGCGAGCTGAAAGTGGGTCACGCACTGGAAGAGGGTGTGTTCATGGGCCCTGTCGTTGATGGCAACCAACTTGAAGCAAACCTAGGTTGGGTTGAGAAAGCACGTCAAAGCGGCGGTGAGCTGGCATTTGGTGGCGAACACTTGAGTATGAAGCACGAAGGTTTCTACATGTCTCCAACGCTGTTCTTGAACACTAAGAACGATTGGGAAGTGAACCAAGAAGAAGTGTTCGCACCAATGGCAAGTGTGATTCGTGTCGCTGACCTAGAAGAAGCGATTGCGACAACCAACGACACTCGCTTCGGTCTAACAGGCGGCATCATTACTCAGAGCCTACGTACTAGCGCAATGTTCAAGCAACAAGCGCAGACCGGTTGTGTGATGGTCAACCTACCAACAGCAGGCACGGATTACCACGTACCGTTTGGTGGTCGTAAAGAGTCTAGCTTCGGTCCTCGTGAGCAAGGTCAATACGCGAAAGAGTTCTACACAGTGGTTAAGACGGCTTACCAACGTCCTTACTAATCCACTTTCTAAATAAGAATTGGATAGCTGAATTAACTTCCTAGCTATCCAGCTATCGAATTGGCCTGATTCACAGAGTCAGGCCAACATTCAAACCAAAGCAGCAAACGAACTTAGACAAGTGATTTAACCCATTTTTGAAAACATGTTATTTGAGCGTGTTTTCAAAACCGAGCTAGAACACTGAGCTTTCAATAGGAGTGGTTATGTACCAGCAACGGATTGTTATAGATGGATTGCAATACTGCAATTGGAACAGAGAATATTTCCAAACACTAAAGGCGAGCGGCATTACAGCAGTTCACGCTACCGCGGTTTACCACGAGACGGCTCGTGAAACCTTATCTCGCTTTGCAGAATGGAATTTAAGATTCGAGCAGAACGCAGACCTTATCATGCCGATTCACTCAATGGCTGATGTCGAGACTGCAAAAGCGACTGGCAAAGTCGGCATTTTCCTTGGTGCTCAAAACTGTTCTCCAATCGACGATGAGATCGGTCTTATCGAAGTGATGCGTAAGCAAGGTCTTTTGATCATGCAACTGACGTACAACAACCAGAGCTTATTGGCGACGGGTTGCTACGAGAAGAACGACACAGGTATTACTCGCTTTGGTAAACAAGCCATCGAAGAGATGAACCGAGTGGGCATGATCATAGATATGTCTCACAGTGCAGAGCGCTCAACACTTGAAGCTATCGACTTGTCTTCTCGTCCTATTTGTATCAGCCATGCGAACCCGACGTTTGCTCATGATGCACTACGAAATAAATCAAACGATGTAATTAAAGCTCTAACCGCACGCGGCGGCTTAATCGGATTCAGCTTGTACCCATTCCACCTACCAAACGGCAGCCAATGTACCTTGGAAGATTTCTGCCAGATGGTTGCGACTACGGCTGACATGGTCGGCGTAGAGCACCTCGGTATTGGCAGTGACCTATGCTTAAACCAACCTCAAGCCGTTCTTGAATGGATGAGAAATGGTCGTTGGTCTAAAGCAATGGACTACGGCGAAGGCTCTGCGAACAACTCAGGTTGGCCAGATGCGTTGCCTTGGTTCTGTGGTAGTGCGGGTATGGAAAACATATATAACGGATTGATGCGTCATGGTTTCAGCGAGTCTGAAGCTGGGCAAGTCTTGGGAGAAAACTGGTTTAACTTCTTGAAAGATGGCCTAGAGCCTCAAACCAAGGGTTAACGGTTTCTCGCGAGCCATCATCGAATTAGCAGCCTTCTAACAAACGTTCAATAAGCAAGTGCTGCTTAAACCAATTTCACTATTCAAAAGGAACAACGGTCTATTTCGCAACGCGGTAACCCAAACATGGATTAGCCTGCCCAACACAAAAAACAATAGGGCAGGTGTTAAATACACCCTTGTAGTCATCATTCAAATGACAGCTGCAAAGAAACCTCTGGAGTCAGAGTATGTCTGATTTAACCAATAGCGTGAAATCTTCAAGCTTAAATGCGGGTCAAGCACACACAACAATTAATGCAAAAAGCAACACAAACGAGTCTGAGTCTACGTCAGACAAATTAGGCCTATCCAACCCAGCACTTTGGTACAGCGGCGGTTTTATCGCTCTGTTCGTGGCACTTGCTCTATTTGATGGCGAGCTGTTATCAAGCCTAGTAAATACGGGCTTTGCATGGTCTGTAAAAGTATTCGGTCCTTACTGGCAAATGCTTCTTCTTCTGACTTTTCTTATTGGTCTTGGCCTGGCGGCAGGGCGAACAGGCAAGGTTATCCTAGGCGGCATCGCTAAACCTGAAATGGACGGCTTCCGTTGGATGGCGATCATCTTCTGTACGCTACTGGCAGGTGGCGGTGTATTTTGGGCAGCAGCAGAGCCTATCGCTCACTACGTTAGCCCACCACCATTGTACGGCGCACAAGAAAACGCACAGCAAGGCGCGGTGAATGCTTTATCGCAATCCTTCATGCACTGGGGTTTTCTAGCATGGGCCATTGTCGGTAGCTTAACGTCTATTGTGGTGATGCACCTTCACTACGACAAAGGCTTACCGCTTAAACCTCGTATTTTGCTTTACCCAGTTTTAGGCGAGCGAGCATTGAAAGGTCACACCGGCGCATTGATTGATGCATGTTGTATTGTCGCAGTAGCGGCGGGCACCATTGGTCCTATCGGCTTCTTAGGCTTGCAAGTGAGCTACGCACTGAACGCACTGTTTGATATTCCTGATGGCTTCACGACGCAGCTTATCATCATCCTGTTCGCTATCGTTCTATACACATTGTCGGCATTAAGTGGTCTTAACCGCGGAATGCAAATGCTAAGCCGTTACAACGTAATTTTAGCAATGTCATTGATGGTCTACATTCTGATCTTCGGCCCAACAAACTTCATTTTCAATGGCTACATCCAAGGTGTAGGCAGCATGATAGACAACTTCATCCCAATGGCAACATACCGTGGTGACGAAGGTTGGTTGAGCTGGTGGACAGTATTCTTCTGGGGTTGGTTCTTAGGTTACGGCCCAATGATGGCAATCTTCATCGCACGTATTTCACGCGGTCGTAGTATTCGCCAATTGGTATCAACCATCAGTCTTATTGCACCGTTCGTAACATGTTTCTGGTTCACCATTGTTGGCGGTTCTGGCCTTGCGTTTGAAATTGCAGACCCAGGCAGCGTCAGTAAAGCGTTCGAAGGCTTTAATTTACCTGGCGCGCTACTGGCAGTAACTCAGCAACTACCAATGCCAATGCTTATCTCTATTCTGTTCTTGATCTTGACGACGATCTTCATCGTAACGACAGGTGACTCAATGACTTACACCATCAGTGTGGTAGTCAGCGGTGAGACAGAGCCTAACGCAATTATTCGTACTTTCTGGGGTGTGATGATGGGGGTAACAGCATTGATTCTGATTTCCCTAGGTTCCGGCGGTATTTCAGCGCTGCAATCATTCATAGTTATCACAGCGGTACCGGTGTCCTTAATCTTGCTGCCATCACTTTGGAATGCGCCTCAAATCGCAATCAAGATGGCGAAAGATCAAGGCTTATAAAACATCAATGCCGGTATAAAGAAGAAAATGTAGAGATAAAGCTCTCTAAAAACTGAAGATAAACAAGGTGTGAGCCTTTGAAAGAAGGCTGATACAAGATTCCGGAAGGAAGATAAAAACCGTACTGGTGAAGATACACCGGGCGGCACGTATTTAGGTCAATCGATCTAGTCAGGACAAATAATAAGTGGCGAGTTCGCTTGCCTCGATAATATCAATAACGATTAAAAACGTGAAAGCTAACCAACATACTGTCGCTATATATGCTTCAAAAGACAGCAACGATCGGTTCTGAATGGCTAGCAAAATCCTATAACTATAAGGTGGTGAGCAAAATGGATGCACATCGTTCTACCTACACTGAATCAGCACTACGTGACGCGACTGTCGTCATGGCACCGGAAAGGCTAGGTGCAATGCACCAAACACGTATCAGCTTCGTTAGAACTCTGATTCGTAAAATGGCGCAGCAAGAATGGAAAGTGACCAAACATGAATGGCAATTAGACGCTCAGGGCTTTGGTCATGTTATCTATAAGCTTGCGACGCCAAATCATGTTTATCATTTGGTTGTTTTCTGCGATGAGATTGCAGACGACGAACGAAATGACCGTGTAATTGCTGAAAAGTGGGACGTAACGTTTGCTCTGGTTCTTGGTGATGTTGATGTCACCCTACTTGAGAGACTTCGTGCGAATGTACCGCTACAAGAAGCAGGCCGTAACCCTAACAATGTGCTTGTTTTAGCGCGTGCCAACAAAAGTGTACGAGTGTTTGAACATATTGTTAGTCACTTGGCTAAAGGTGTTCAACCAACGCCAAAAGAGCTAGCGGAAGTTGGCTACATCCTACGAACCACAGCGGTTTATGGTAATGGTAAATTTGGCATTGCTGACTTTAAAATCTTAGAGAAAAATGAAGATTTTAATCAGTCGTTTAGTGCGCAAATGTGTGCGGTTTATATGCTGCGTGAGTTCAGCCTAGATTGGGTTCATTACCTAGCCGAGCAACAGGGCGGTGAACAAGCGATTACCTTGCACAGAGGATTACAGCGTTACCTTGGTGTTGGTAATGCGACTGGTTTAGGCATGGCGCCATACCTTATTAACCACCCGAGTATTGTCGATCAGTGGATGACAACACGTGAGCATGCATTAGCTGACGTGTTAGTTAGTCACACGGATACGGAGTTGATTGAGCCACTACGTACATTAGTTAAAAAAGCGGTTTGTCATTTAGAACAAGTCGTTACCATCAATGAAAACCAGCAAGAGTTGAACAAAGTAGCGGTTGATGAATTAAAACACGCAGAGCAATCGCTAGAAGTGTCTGTCAGCCAATGTGATACGTGGGCGCAGTTAGTTGAACAATCTAAGCACATGAGTATGGAAGCCCAAGAAATCCTTATCTCATGCTTGATGGAATTGTACCCAGAATTAGTGGACGCCCATCAAGAGCAAATGAATTGCAGCGAAACACTGTCGCTTCCAAGTGGTAAAAAGATTCAAGACCTTTTGGTTGTGTTAGAAGAAAAGTACCGTTGGGCGATCACGACTGACTTTACGAAAGCAGAAAATAACTACTGGTTCTGGTATCGCTCTCAGGACAAAGAAGAGCCAAGGCTCGGTGTTCGAGGCGAGGAACTCGGCGAAGAGCGCGAACTGCCGTTGGATATAGGCCGTCAAGCTTACCGTTTGTACCATGCTTTATTGCAGTTTGCGCCAGAGCTTTCATTGGCTGAGTTCCTTGTTAAGCAGCCACAGCATCGTGCTATTGCACGTCGTGTATGGACGCTAGGCAACAAAGCGATGGGCGACATTCAAATGAATGTTCTGCACCAAGATTCGCCACCAATGCACTTACTGCGTTGCAAGCTTGCGATGTTTGGTGCGACTAAGTTTGATCCTCGCTCAGACCGTTGGGTACGAGTGACGTTTTTCCAAGGTGCGCCATTGCTTGATGAAATTCATCAGGACGAATGGGTGTTCCCAGTATTACCAAGTGAAGCGGAGCTCGCTGATTCACAAAAAGCTACTACACATATTAATGCTCAACATGGAGGTAAATCGTTATGATCGTTTCTCACAATGAATTGGTCGCGGCCGTTAATAAAGCCTTTCTGGGTATGCGTCGTACATGTGGTGAAGCCGATGTGATAGCGAACATGGTGGCAGATTTACAAATGGTTGGCTTGGATGGTGTTCGTCATTTTAACAATGCGAGCAACTTTATGGGGCTAGAAGACGATTGCCCAGTGGACATTCAAGTGCTTAGCGATAACACGGTTGAAGTTGACCTGCACAAGGCAAGTTTAGCGTGCCACCTACCTGTGGTGATGGATTACGCGATTGAAAAAATGGTCGGCAAGAAGACGCTGAAAATCGAGCTAAACAACTGCCATAACCGTTGGTTAGCGTACAGTGAGCTTGTAAAACTGGCAGCGAAAGGCATCGCATGTACCGCACGTTGGGATAATGGCTCAAATCCTAAGAGCACCTTGTATGTGCTTAACCGTGGTTGCGTTGCACCAGAACTGTTTTTATCAGATTTGCCTCTGGCATCGGACGATCATATCCACAATATGACCATCGAGCTTTCCGTCCAGGATTTCGATATCGAACGTTTGTCAGATGGCTACCAAACACACATTGAATCGGAAGCGCTTTTTAAAACTCAAGAGAAGGCGTGGAACGAGGGCATTGAAGTTGACGATGGAGAGTGGGGCGCGTTGAAAGAAACGGCGACGGCTATCCTTGTTGAAAACAGCCAACGTTCAATTCAAGGTGCAGGTGAGCTCGAGGCTTCTTAGCTTTATTTTATAGAGCTATAAGTTACAGAAGCTCAGTTTATAGATCTTTGGCTTATAGAAACTAAACCTATAAAGCCTGAGCTTGTTCAACCTAAAAACCTCATTTACAACAGATAAAGCCAAAGAGCTTAACGTATCCTCACCTCGTTAAGCTCTTTTTATTTGTCTCCCGTTTTCATTCTTCCTCTCAATAGAGCACCCCTTAAACCTTCTGTTTTGAAACAAGTTGTTACGCGTATAAAGCTAATTTGGCGATTTAATGAAGTACCTTCACATTCAGGTTCAACAAACGGTTTCATTTACAAGCTAGTATGCGTATCTTGCTAACTACGGTGCCAAAGGGTGCCATTTTTATTCGTACCAATGACTTTAGAATCAGATAAAAAGGAATGAAGCGTGCAAGCTAACTTTATTGATGGAGCCACCCTGTACCGTCAGCACTCTTTCGAGTTGCCACTTGATTATCAAGCCAAAGATGGACAACAGATCCAAGTCTTCGCACGTGAGCTGGTTGATCTCGCTAAAGATGAGCAAGAGCTGCCGTGGTTGATCTACTTTCAAGGCGGCCCAGGTTTTCCTTCTCCACGGGTGAGTGGTCAATCGGGTTGGCTAAAGCGTGCATTACAAAACTACCGTGTTCTGCTTCTAGACCAACGTGGTACTGGCAACAGCACGGTTATCAGCCATGAAACTTTGGCGCATTTGTCTCCAGAACAACAAGTCGAATACTTAACGCATTTCAGAGCGGATAACATCGTTCGTGACGCTGAAGCGATTCGTGAACAGTTTGGTATTAAGCAATGGTCGACGATTGGTCAAAGCTTTGGTGGCTTCTGTACACTGAGCTATTTGTCACTGTTCCCACAGAGCTTGCAGCGTTGTTATGTGACGGGCGGCATTCCTTCTATTGAACGAGAAGCTGACGATGTTTATCGTGCGACTTACAAGCGTGTAGAAGACAAAAACAGAGCTTTCTTTGCTCAGTTCCCACAAGCACAAGCTATGTGTCGCGAGATCTCTGATTACCTGCTCAACAACGATGTGAGACTGCCAAACGGTCAGGTGTTCACAGTTGAACAGTTCCAGCTAATAGGTATTAATCTTGGTGGCGGCGAAGCAAACCTTCCAATGTATTTCACACTGGAGAGTGCGTTTGTTGAAGTGAACGGTAACAGACAGCTGAGCTACAGCTTCCTAAATCAAATGCAGCAAGAGCAGGGTTACTTAACTAACCCAATTTACGCAATCTTGCATGAATCGATTTACTGTCAAGGTACAGCGTCTAACTGGTCTGCACATCGTGTTCGTGAGCAGTACCCACACTTCAACTACCAATCGGGCAGTGAGTTCTGGTTTACTGGTGAAATGGTGTACCCATGGATGTTCGACCAACTTGAAACGCTGAAGCCACTGCGTGAAGCCGCGAACATGTTGGCTGAAAAGTCGGACTGGGGCACTTTGTACAACGCAGAGCAGTTGAGCAAGAATACAGTGCCAATGGCGTGTGCCGTTTACGCCGATGACATGTACGTTGAGTTGGATTACAGCCGTGAAACATTGGCGAACATTCCTAACTCGAAAGCGTGGATCACCAATGAATATGAACACAATGGCTTGCGAGTAGACGGCGAAAGGATTGTCGATAAATTGATGACGATGGTTGAAGCGTTAGAAAATCTGCCAAAGTAATCAAGCTATTTGCACTAGAAACAAGATGCGTTAGAAGCTTTCTACTTTAGAAACTATCTACGTTAGAAATACGATACGCCAGAAACAAGAAAACGCTGCACCCATGCAGCGTTTTTTTATGTCATCGAACTATTCGATTTAAGGAACTAGGAGGGGTAGCCCTTGAAGCCATTAAGGTTGGATGACGATATCTTGATTTTCAGTGGTCGATAAGCTGGCGCGGTTCTGTTCGATAAGCTGAGCCGCATAAGAGGGAGTTACAGCTTGAATTTCGCCTTTTGAACGAATCGTTAATGCTTCCCACGCATGATCACGGTATTTGCCTGTTTGTGTATATTCAATAAGTACTCTCATGATTCTTCCATCCGATGTGTGGTTAACGTGCTACTAACATTAGCGCCATTATTGTGGTTACACACCTGTTAAAAATGGAACATAAGATTAACCAAATGAGAATGCGTGTAACTTGAAAAACAGACCCAACTGCACTTATCTTCTTAACCGCGTTTATCGCAACTAACCGTATTTATCGCAACTAACAGCATTTATCGTAACCAACCTTACTTATCGTAAATAGCGTCCATAAAAAAACGCTGCACAATGGCAGCGTTAAAGTTGAGATAGGTTGAAGATTGCTTAGCTGTTTTCTAAGCCAACAATCTTGCGTGCAGACATCACTGCACTATCCAAATCGGTCAATCTACCAGCACTTGCTGGACCAAGAACTGATGAATACAAAGCCAACTGCTTCTCAAATGATAAATCTAATTGGTTATATAGATTTTGGCGGATTTGAGCGTGTTGCTGAGGCTTTGCGCTCGACAGGCCTTCCAACGTATCGTAGATGAGTGTAGTTGTATCCATAACTGTCCTTAGTACATCTTTAGAAAATTTTGCATATTATGCACTTGGTATCATCTTTGTTCTGCGAGATTGATCGCATTATGTGCAGCTCTGCTTAATTGTGTAATCAGTTAGTTACAATTGTGTTGTACGGCAAAGTGTCGGAACTCGGGTTTGGGCAAAAGAAAAGGAGACACAGTGGTCTCCTTTTGGCTTGTTAGCAAAGATAAAAGTTACGTGCTGTTCGCTGTTTATTGAGCCAATCGGCTACGCACAGCTACAGCGCCTATCGTATGTTAATGTTCTTATCTCGATTTTCGTACATTTCAGGTGTGGTGTGTAATCCACCTGCATAGCCTGCTGCTTCAAGTGTTTCTCTTACCTCTCGAACATGCTCAGCCGTGACCGGTTCATTTCTGTCGCCAAGGTTTAAACGCACAAACGTGATTAACTCAGCTAAGCGTTGATCCGACAGTACATCCTCAAAACTTGCCATTGGCATGAAATTTCTGTCTTTGTCGAGATAGGTGGGTTGCAAGCCGCGCACCGTTACCGCAATGGTATTGAATGGGTCGCTGTGCATGATAATACCGTTGTTCAACAGAGTAGGGGCGATTGGATCGCGACCTTTACCATCGTCACCATGACAGGCCCCACAGGTTTGACGATACGTGGTGTAGATTTCACTGGCATACGCAGCTTCATCAAACCCTTTAGGCTGTAACTGAACGGCATCACTGGCAATGGTGTTGTTGATGTCCCCACTGAGTAGGTAATAGGACATCGACTCAATATCTTCACGCGTCATCAAGCTTAGGCTGTTTTTCACTACATCAGCCATACCCGCAAAAGCGGTGCCTTTGTCTGAATGTCCTGTGTGTAAAAAGTCTGTGAGTGTTGCTTCATCCCAACCATCGATATAGAGCTCATTGGCTGTAATATCAGGCGCGTTCCAACCGTCGATCAAGTTACCTTGGAAAATACGTTCTGGTATCAGTGCTTGGGCAATATTTCGAGGTGTATGGCACTCCGAACAGTGACCAAGTCCTGCGACCCAATATTTGCCTTGTTGCCACTTATCGACATTCTCAATTTCTCCTTTGAGTTCCTCTGGCACTTCATAATCAATAGGGTCGGTATCCATGAATACGATGTTCCAGCCAAGCAAACCTAAGCGAATATTGGATGGAAACATCATGCTGTTGTCATCATTGCGTCGCGGCACGGCGGTGATTGACTGCATGTATTCCCATAAATCCACCATGTCTTGGTCGGTGAGGTATTGATAGGAGGTGTAAGGCATTGCAGGGTACAGGTAACCATTCTTGCCTTTACCTGCGACTAACGCCGCTCGGAAATCATCGAAGTCATAAGTCCCAATACCTTCGGTAGTGTGTGGCGTTATGTTGGTTGAATACACGGTGCCGAAGGGGGTGACAAAGGGTAGGCCGCCAGCAAAGGGTTCGCCACCTTCTGCACTATGACAAGCCACACAGTCACCGGCATAAGCGAGATATTCTCCGCGCTCAACAGATGATGCTTTCAAGCTCGCGAGCCGTTGTTGCTCTACGTCACCAGCGTGTCGGATATAAGCCCCAAGCGCGAGTATCTCGTTCTCACTGAGCTGCTCATCAAACGCAGGCATTAGGTTGTTCAAACCGTAATTGATGGTGTGCTGAATCTCTTCAATACTCCCTCCGTGAAGCCAGATATCATCGGAAAGATCAGGTACGCCAATCGCTGGGTTAGCGACAGCACCATCGGCATGACAAGACGAACAGTATTGGACGAACAAGGTTTTACCGAGCTCGACTTTAATCTCCGGCACATCGGTATGACGTTGGTTGAGGGAGGCTAGATAGTAGGAGACTTTTGCCACCTCGTCTGGGCGCATGATTTCACTCCAACCCGGCATCGCTCCATTTCGCCCTTTGGCAATCGAATGGATCACAGCTTCATCACTGCCGCCGTATAACCATTCTTGGTCGATAAGATTAGGGAAGTGTTTCTGACCTTGTGCATTATCTCGGTGACAAGCGGCACAGTGAGTTTGGAATAGAATCCTACCGCTGTTCACGATCTCTGGGACAGCAGCTAATCCCTCTAACGTGGTTTCGCTGGTTTGTGCAAATTGCTCATTGAGAGTGGTGGATGGTGAACTGAGCTTATCGTCGCTTTGTTCCCAATCGACTAAGCCTTCCCATTCTCCAAGCCCGGGGTAGAGCACCAAATAACCCGCAGACAAAAGAAATGCCACTGCATAACTGATAAATAACAGCTTAGGTGGAGGCGCATCTTTCTCTTCAATACCATCAAAGGTGCCAATGGTGTGGTCGTGATCGGCCTTGTGATTGCTACGCCAGTATTTAACGACAACAGACACCATCAGAACAAAGAATATTAAGGTTAAGAGTACCGCCCATAGATTCCAGAATGTGCTCATTGTGATACCTCCTGTGACGTATCTTTACCCAGGCTTTGTAAATAGCGAATCAGAGCTTCACCTTTGGTTTTGCCTCTTACTTGCAAACGGGCATCACCAATTTCTTGATCGGTATAAGGCACACCTAAGGTACGTAACACTTCCATTTTGGCGCTAATATCATCGCCAGTCAGAGTCTGCTCAAATAGCCACGGGTAAGAGGGCATGATCGAGGTCGGTACGACTTTTCGAGGGTCAATTAAGTGAATAGCATGCCATTGGTCAGAATACTTTCTACCTAAGTTAGTGAGGTCAGGACCAGTACGTTTAGAGCCCCACAAGTTAGGAAACTCATAGATATCGTCTGCTTCTTGGTTCGGGCGACCATTACGCTTCACTTCTGGCTCTAGAGGGCGAACCATTTGTGTGTGACAAACATGGCAGCCTTCACTGATGTATATGTCTCGGCCTGCTAACTCAATCGGTGTGAGAGGCATCGCTAAGCTGCCTTTGGCAATATCATCGCCACGGACAATGCTTGGCACTACCCAGACCAATAAAGAGAAGGAGGCCACGACAACAGTGGTCAAAATTAAAATGACGATTGAATGTGTAAAGTCTTTACTCATCATTTAAGCTCCTTCATTAACAGTGTGTTTAGCATCATTTGTTACGGTCATACGAACCGTTTTGTACAAGTTGAAAGCCATTAAGAACAATCCAAGTACAAACAGCGCGCCACCAAAGAAACGCATGAATAGCCAAGGTGCTTTAAAGTCCATAGCTTCTACAAAACTGTAAATCAGTTCGCCATTTTCATTTTGAGCGAGCCACATATATCCCTCGCCGATGCCTGCGATCCAAAGTGCTATTGCATAGATGGCGACGCCAGCATGAGCAAGCCAAAAGTGCCATTTAATCAGTCGCCGTGACCATAGATCGGTTTGGCCCCATAAGCGTGGAATGAAGTAGTAAAAAACCGCTATCCCTGACATCCCAACCCATCCGAGAGCCGCGGAATGTACGTGCCCGATGATCCATTCGGTGTTGTGTGCCACCATGTTGAACCAGCGAATAGCGAGTAGGGGACCTTCGAATGTTGCCAAGCAGTAGTAAAGAATCGCTGAGAAAAAGAATAAAAGAATGTAGTCGGACTTCAGCTTTTCTTTATTTTGTAGGAGGGTCATTGCGCTATTGAACGCGCCTGCCCAAGAAGGGAGCCACAGGATCAAAGACATAACGATGCCGATGTTCTGAATCCAGATGGGAACAGAAGAATAAACCAAATGGTGCGTTCCGGCCCACGTGTAAAAGCCGACCAAGCCCCAGAAATGGATCACAGACAAACGGTACGAGTAGATAGGTCGATCCGCCGCTTTGGGTATGAAATAGTAGTTCATACCAATCACACCAGCGGTCAGCAAGAAACCGACGGCATTATGTCCCCACCACCATTGAACAATCGCATCTTGAGCGCCTGCAAACACAGAGTAGGACTTCATCGCCAACACAGGCATCGCGAGGTTGTTCACGATGAAAATCATTGCAACGACGATAATGAATGCAGCAAAGAACCAGTTAGCCACAAAGATATGGCTGACCTTTCGTTTAGCAAGGGTGCCAAAGAACAACACCGCGTACAGCACCCAAACCAACACAATCATCAAGTCGATTGGCCATTCAAGCTCCGCATACTCTTTTGAGGTAGTGTGGCCTGCGGGTAAGGAAATGACCGCAAGTAACAGGATGAATTGCCAGCCCCAAAATACCATCCATGAAAGGCTTTTGTTGAACAAGTCACAATGGCCTGTTCGCTGGGCAATGTACAAAGACGTCCCCATCAAGATATTCACGACGAAGCCGTAAATTACTCCAGAGGTATGTAGCGGACGCAGTCGACCAAATTGGAAATACTGAGAATCAAAGTTTAAGATTGGCCAATATAATTGCGCGGCGAGAATCACGCCGATGATCATACCTACAATCGCCCACACTAAGGATGCAATGATGAAGTACTTCACGACCTTAATGCTGTATTGCGTTGTCACTTGTTCCATAACAAGGCTCCTTGCCTAGAGGTTTTGAATCGCTGACTTAATTTGAATCGCTGAGCGAGCCTGCTTCGTTGCCGAGCACAGAATAGAAATAGGAAATGTCACGGATGTCTTGGTCTGAGAGCGTGTCGGCTTGTTGTTGCATGAGAATCGCTAAGCCACTGGTTCTTTCTCGAGTCTGGTAATCTTTCAATGAAGAGATGAGATAACCCACTTTTTGACCGCGAAGGTTCGGGTAGGGATCTTGTGTTGAGATGCCATCAGCGCCATGACAGGTCATACACACTTTAGCTTTTTGTTTACCTAATTCGAATTGTTCTTGATTAACTTCAGCAGAAACAGGAAACATGACCAGCGTCATTACTAGGGTAGAAAGTGTCGCCATGGGGTTAAATTTTTTTATATTCAAACTCATTCTCGATTCCCTTGATTATGAAATGAGTAAGCTTTCTAAGATCAATACACGAGATCAACTGGTGAAGTAGAAACGACTGGAACTCGTTATTAAGTCTCTTAAAGCTGCTTACATTCGATTAAAGGTTATGCAGCAACCAGCATTTTCGCTACTGACTTACTCATATTTATTGTTAATTTTGTTGTTTCATACGTATTCATAGGGCTTATTGGTTTACTTACGCAGAGTAAAATACGAGTTTTTGTTACTAGACGGTTGAGAAGGAATACGTCAAGCGGGTAGGGAGTGCTGAACGAGAGCGGTGATGGAAGAGACAGAGAAACGGCGAAGTTATTGAAAAACAGCGAGGTGTAGGGGCATTAGGGATAAAGCGATACCAATCAATCTGAGTGGTATCGGTACAAGTTAAATGGTCAATTTATACTAGACTCAAATTAGTGACCTTTTTAAATGGAGTTTAGAATGAGAACTGTATTCTTGTTGATGCTTTGGCTTTGCTCGTTTTCGATTTTTGCAGCCTCAGAGTTAACGGTTTTCGACCACTCCGGGCAAAAGCATGGTTTTAGTAGAGAGCAACTCCTGTCACTTCCTCAAAAAGAAATTACTACCACCTTGCCTTGGGTCGAGGGTCTGACCGTTTATAGTGGTGTGACGTTACAAACGGTGCTTGAAAATATGGATCTACCGATATCATCACAAGTCACTTTCGTAGCATTGAATGACTATAAAATTGCGGTGCCCAAAGAAGATTTTGATACCTATGACCCCATCATTGCGATTAAAAAGAATGGGGAGTTTATGTCTGTGAGAGAGAAAGGCCCGTTTTGGTTGATTTACCCAATCTCTGCGAACCCTGAAACCAATACCCCTGATTTCCATGCCAAGATGATTTGGCAGATTCGTGATATTCACCTGTAGAGGCTAATTATGAAGAAGCTGTTGTCTATGGCCGCAATCAAAGTCGTTGTTTTGTCTTTGGCCGTGGTTGTTCTATCCGTCAATATCTACAGTGTCACTCGAATTAATGACATCAACAAGAGCTTTTCTAACCGCCAAAATGAGGCCACTTGGTTTGTTTTTCAACTCGTCAAAGAGTATGCAAACTTCTTGATGGTTAGCCATGCAAAGACGATTGATTATGATGAACTTTGGTTGGCATATGACATTACTTGGAGTCGTTTTGATATTCTGATCAACAGCACTGAATCGTCCAATTTTATTCGCTCAGCAAACTTTAAACCGTACTTTACCGCAGAGTTTGAAAAGTTTAAGTCGTTAGAATCCTCAATTAAGTTGGTGAATCAAGGCGCTTTGCCTAAGGAATCACTGCAGAAGAAAATTGATATTTGTTACAACACGCTGGTCGAATTTATTAACGAAAAGTTTCGACTTCAAAGCCCGGTTATTGAAGAAAACACCACAATGGTCGACAAGTTGGTGATGATGCATCAGATAAGCAGCGTATTTCTGGTGTTGCTACTGCTTGTGACAGGAGCGATTTTTTACGTCGACTTTGCAATCAAACGAAAACTTCATTCTACCGACTTCATTACTGGCTTTCGCAATCGAGTCTCGCTCATGCAGTTTGTTAAGAACAGCTATCCAACAAACGGTAATTTCGACCTTTACTTTGTAAGAATCAGAAACCTTAGTGAGATAAACCAAAAGTATGGACTTGAATATGGAGACTTGGTGGTGAGTTCAGCTGCTAAGTCCCTGACGGCAAAGGTACCGGAAAGTACTATCTCGTTTCGTAGTAGTGGCAGTCAGTTTCTATTCTTCATTCCTGAGCAATTGTACACAAGTGATGAGATACAGGAAAAATTCAATGACGTGCTTAAGGATTATATCTCTGCGGGGAATTTAGAATTGATGATTGACGCTGTAGTCAGGCATAAGAAGAACATCAGCTCTAAAGATATGATGGAGCTACTAACGACGATGCAGAGTTAATCCCCGCATCAGCGATAAGTTAGATCATTAGGTTTTGTTGACTGTACGCTCACCATTCTCCCTCTTCACTATCATGGCTTTTGCCATTCTTTATTTGCCTCCTCATTCAATGTGCAGCCAATAGAGAGCTCCTGCTCTGATGAAGATAGTTCTACTACTAGTTATAGCTATAGTGGCTTTCCGCGCTTGAATAGGAAGAGAGGCTTTGAGGTTTAGGTTTAGGTTTAGGTTTAAGGTTTAGGTTTAAGGTTACTGCTTTTGAGTGAGTGCAACGATTCGCTCGTTAGATCTCGAACTGCTAACAGACTGCGGGTTTAAAATTGCTTGCGGGTTATGGTTTCGAACAAACTCGATGAATTCCAGATAAGTGAGTGGCTGACTGAAGAAGTAGCCTTGTATTAGGTTACAGTTGGCTTTTCTGAGGTAATGATACTGTTCTATCGACTCAACACCTTCTCCGACGACTAGCGTGTCACAAGAGTGGCCTAAGTTAACCATAGATTCGACCATCTTGCGGTCGGCCTTGTCGTCTACCATGTTATCGATAAAGCTCTTATCAATTTTGAGCTCATCCACAGGGTAGTGGAGAAGTTGGTTAAACGCTGTGTAGCCCGTACCAAAATCGTCAAGGGAGACCTTTAAACCCAAGCTTCTGAGGCTCTCGATAGTCTGCACCGTAAGCTTGGTACTTTTCACGTAACTGGTCTCGGTAATCTCTATAATAATGTTGCCAGGTGGCACTTGATAACGTTCGAGTACTTTACGGATGTTGTCGGCAAAATTACGGTTGTAGAGCTCCATCGCCGAGATATTAATTGACAGAGTGCCCTTGTATTTATGAAGTTCTGAAAGCTCTTTATAGCTTTTGATCGCGGTGCCAATGACCCACATGTCGAGCCTGGCAATAAGGTTACTCTTTTCTGCAACTGGGATAAATTCTTCTGGTCCCGCATCGATATCGAATAAGGCTGGGCAACGAATCAGGCACTCCGCGCCATCTATCTGAAGTGTCTTGGCGTTAAAAATAGGCATAAAGCGAAGTTCAAAGTTGTCACTTTCGCAGCACTCTAAGAGTCTTTTCTCTACAACGTCATGGCGTTCCAAGGTATGTAACAACTCTTCGCCATAAACAATACGACTTTCGCCATCACTATGAGACTTCGCATTAGCTAACATTTCATCGATGCATCGGTGCCAAATCTCATCGAACTTTGGCGTGTCGAGCGGTAAAACACCTGTTGCGAGTGATAATCGAAACCCATAGTAGTCAAGGAAGGTGGTGCCGGTCAGCGTATTGTTGATGTTCTCAATTTCTTCGTTTATCACTTGGTTCTTACCCATCTCCAAGATCGCGATAAACTGATTCCCTCCCAGTCTGGCTAAAGAGTAATCACTGCAACTAAAGCCCAAAGAGGCTTGTTGGTTTTGTAGTGTCTCTTTCAGTGCTTTAGCTAAGCTTATCAGTACATTATCACCAACTTTTGCCCCGTAGAGATCGTTAATTTTACGAAAATCGATGATGTCCCAACAAACCACATAGCAGTGTGGGCTCATCGAGCTTTTTAGTCGTACATCAAGGTGTCTGATGAAAGAGCGTCGGTTAGCTAGCTTGGTGAGTTGGTCGAATTCGGCTTCGAACTTCAACTCTGTTAATGAGTCTATGTACGCGTTCTTTAAACCATCAATTTCACTTTGCCCTGATGAGCGTTTGAAGTATCTAAGTTTGAGCCCGCCGATCGATATCTCTTTAAGTAAGTCTTTAAGCGGGCGCACAAGTTGGTAACGCACCACTAAATGCACGATCAACATGATCGTAAAGAGAGTGCCAAAGCCACCTAACAAGGTTTGTTTAGTGATGATGGCTTTCTCATGGTTGAACTTTTGTTCTCGAATATTTACTTGCGCGATGAGATTTCGGCTGGTCATCTGCACATTGATATTATCTTGGGTTTGCTCAATTGATTTGATAACGAATTGGGTATTTCCGATGTTGGCAGCGTCAGAGGATGGCTCGATTAAGAACTGAATATTGTCATCGTCATTGTATTTGATTAATAAGCTAGAGAGTTGTATCAGAGGTCCGTCAGCAATCAAGATGTAGCGATTTAAACTGTTACTTGCACGTTTGTCTTGAGGAAGGAGGTAAGGGTCAATTGCTGCAACATACGAGTATCTGAGCTCTCCACTGATCGAGACATAAGAGAAGCCTTCGTAGGAGAGTTCCTTCTTGCTGATTAACGAGGTGTATATATCGAAGACTCTTTCGTAAATCTTGTCAGGGATCTTTAGCCCCTCGAAAGGATCGGCTCTGAGAGTCGAAAGCGTTAATTTGAACTTAGGGTCCACGATATAAACATTGCGTTGCCCAAATTGATTGACGTGATTCTGGCTTAATACTCGGAGTACTCGTTTTTCCAATAGCGATAGAGTCGTGTAGTCGCCAGGATTTTGAATGTAGCGGAGGAACTGCAACGAAGAACCGATATCTTTAACTAGTAAGGACAAGCCGAGCTGCTCGTATTCCGCCGCGACTAAAGCGGTGTTCACATCAGATTGCACCTTGTCCAAATACATGTGCTTAGCATGATTTGATGCGAAGTTGTACATCACGATTCCTGCTATCAGGAGCACAAATGTCAGCGTTGGTAAAAGTACAAAATAGAGCTTCTTCAATACTGGCATGAGTTATCTCAAACTGTCGACAATACGATTGCGAATTTGAATGCTACTCGGTTCTAACGGCTGATAAAGGTAGCTGCGATCTAATACTTCTTTATTCGGGAAAAGCTCGGGATCGTTTTGATACTCCTGAGAAGTGAGTGCTTTTGCTTTTGAACTTGGCGTTGCAAACCATGAATCCATTGCGTTTTGAGCGGCGATTTCGGGTTGCGATAAGAAGGAGAGAATCGTGGTTGCCTGTGGAGATCGCTCTCCGTTGTTAATTGCAGCCATACACTCTAACCATAAGGTTGTTCCTTCTAGAGGCACTGTGTAGGCCCAAGATGCCTCAGGTTCGGCATCATTAAGCACATAGCTGTCACCTGAGTATCCGTAGGCGAGGTCGATGTTGGCTAAGTGTTCGGGATGACGAATATAATCGACAACGTATTCATTACTTTCAAGGTGAGGCTTCTGTGCTTGTAGCGTTTTGTAAGCGACTCGAAGTTCTTGTTCGTTGTTGGTAAACGGCTCAAATTGATTCATCAGAAGCGCAGCACTCACCAAATCCGTAGGCTCATAATACATGCTGATTCGGCCGCTGGTTTTGGTTTCAGGGTCTAGAAGAGCGCCCCAAGACTTGGGAGTCTCAACTTTTCCGCTTCGGTATAAGATGCCGGATGTCCCCCAAGCGTAGGGGATTCCATATTCGCCACACCCATCCACCCATCTTGAGTCAAAGTTGCTTGAAAGGGATTGCTGCAAGTCGCTCAGGTTGTGGAATAAGTTCTGTTTAGCCAGCGCTTTCAGTTTCATACTTTCAATGACAACCAATTCAAACGCACCTCGTCGTTCACTCAATAGCACTTCATCACGAATGGACTCGTCAGAAAAATATTGCTGCTTTAGTGAGATGCCGTAGGTATCACTCAACTGGGTAACGACGCTGTCAGATAAAAATTCATCCCAATTGTAGAGATAAATATCATGCTGCTGGCCAAATACAGGGCTAGCCAAAAAGGATGTTGACGCAAGTATTGATACGCAAAACGCTTTCACTGACGGATTCCCTTTCGTACGTGATAACTAAATCGTAGCCCAAAATTTGCGATATGATTCAAATTTAGGCACTTAATTTAACTTCAACTTCATGCATTTCATGCAAATAGCAACTTGCTACTCCTACTTGATACCGAACCTTTATCGTGTGAGGCAAGGATGACTCCGTCGTATCGTATTCAACACAAGTACGTATTCCAGTTTATTGTCCGTGAATGGATTATTTAAATTAATATTCATCATAATATCCATTCTTACAAGTTATTATGCAAATATTAAGCATTAAATAATGATGCGGTGATTACCTTTTTCGGGTTTTCGCTCGTATTAATCGTCGTTATTCCTTTGTTTTGCCATCGCGATTTACTCTTATGTTCAATGTTCTTTTATCCCTAAAAACACTTCTATAACGTTTTGTTTATCATTTGTTTCGTTTCTCAATAAGTATCGATAAAGTTGTTGCTAAAGACTTGTAGCACAAGGTGATTGTGCTTATTGTGGGCAGCAATATCTAGGTTATGTCCCAACGAGCCATGATTGCCGGTTTGGGAAATGTTGTGCATTTAGGAGCCATTGTGGATTTAGAGATATATCAAGTAGATTCGTTTACAACTCAAGCGTTTAAAGGGAACCCTGCCGGGGTCTGTATCTCCAAAGAGCCGTTGGATGAGTCGTTAATGTTTTCAATCGCTGAAGAGATGGCGGTATCTGAAACGGCTTTTCTCGCGCTTAACACTATGACGCTTAAATGGTTCACTCCCGAAGTCGAAGTGAAGCTGTGTGGACATGGCACACTGGCAACGGTTCATGTGATGAAAGAACAAGGACTGCTTGAGACAGGTGATAAGGTCGTGTTTAACACCTTATCTGGGGAATTATCTGCCGCCGTTTGTGAATCGTCTATCGAGCTTGATTTTCCTAGTACACAGCTATCATTGCGTTCTGAACCCAACCTCACGCTGCTTGAACACCTAGGTTTAGATCCGCATCAAGTAGTTTCATTCAGAGAATTTGACTCTAAGCAGTTAATCGAAGTTTCCAACGAACAAGTGTTATTGGAGCTTTCACCAAACTTTGATGCGTTAAAAGGTATTCAAGGGCGAGGTGTAGTGGTGACAGCATTGGCAGCAAATACGGAACTTGATTTTGTTTCTCGCTACTTTGCACCTTGGGTTGGGGTTAATGAAGATCCTGTGACTGGCTCGGCACATTGCGCATTGACGCAACACTGGGCAGAAAAGCTCAACAAAAGCAGTTTCAGTGCTTATCAGGCGTCTCGTCGTGGTGGCTATATGTCGACTGAATTATTGGCTAATGGGCGAATAAAGTTAATCGGCTCTGCGACCACTGTGATTAGTGGTGTGTTGAAGCTTTAGATTTTTATAGAAGCTTTAGAGCGCTGTTTGCTCTGTTTTGTTGTAACCGCCTAGTATGTTTTATTCGATTATTCACCGTGAAAGAAGCGGCTAGGGCGGAATGTTATTATTGAAGGAATCACCGTGTCTGCCTTTTATCTTTCCCAAGTATTAGTCGCGATAGCCATTTGTTTTGATCTTCTGTCATTCCAATTCAAGGAAAGGAAGAAAATCGTCACTTGTCTGTTCTTTGCTGGCGTTCTTATTTCGAGTCACTTTATCCTTCTTGAACAATGGACAGCGGCGAGCTTAATGACGATTGCCACGATTCGCTATTTGACGAGCGTATTTTCTACCTCGTCTAAGTTTAAATATTTGTTTTCTTCGATGTCGGTGGTCGCAACCGCAGTGACTTACTCAGGGCTGACCAGCATATTGAGTTGCTTTGCCTCCGTATTTCAGACCTTTGCTGCCTTCAATAAAGATGACCGTCGATTAAGAGAATTGATGATCATCGGAACCAGCTTTTGGTTGGTTCACAATTATTTAGTTGGTTCGCCAACAGCGGTTGTTATGGAGGCGCTGTTTATCTGCAGTAACTTGGTGGGCTATTACCGTTTTTACTTCAGAAAGAGTGCCACTGCTTAGGTTTACAACTGAAGCTAAGGCCCAAATTATTAATCAATTCAATACTAGCTAGGAGAGCTTGATGCCAAACATTTACAATGATGTTCCTTCATCAATACCCAATGAAATATTCAATGACCTGATTGCCAACGACAGTGTTCGAATTGAAAGAATATTGTCGCATGGACACAGCTCCCCGGAAGAGGGTTGGTATGATCAAGATGAGAATGAATGGGTGATGGTGATAGAAGGTCAAGGCGTCATCGAGTTTGAAGATGGACGCGTTGTTACCTTGTCTAAAGGGGATTACACCAATATTGCTGCGAGAGAAAAGCACAAGGTTATTGGCACAGATAAAGATACGGTGACGATCTGGCTCGCTGTGTTTTATCGTTGATATCTTGCTCTAAAGCTGAGGCTGTTAGGTTATAAAGCTTGCTGATTCAGCTGTTTATTTGCACCTCAGAAAGGACTTAAGATAAAAAGGAGTATGTTGTGGTTAGAATTCGAAACTATCAAGCGAGTGATGACAAAGCACTGTGGGAGATCTTCTTTCATACCGTACGTAACGTGAATGTTCGAGATTATTCTCAACAGCAAGTCGAAGCTTGGGCACCCAGTAGCTTTGACTTTGCGTTATGGCAAAAGCGTATGAATGGGTTACAACCCTTTGTGGCTGAGCTCGATGGCTGCGTTGTTGGCTATACTGACCTGCAACCCAACGGCTTGATTGATCACTTTTTCTGTCACCACGAATATCAAGGGAAGGGTGTCGGGAAAGCGTTGATGGAACATGTTTTCACTGTGGGTCGAGTTCGTGGTATATCGAGATATTTCTCTGAAGTAAGTATTACCGCAAGGCCTTTTTATGAGCACCTTGGCTTTAAGGTAGTAAATGAACAGGAAGTCGAAATGCGTGGCGTAAAGCTGACCAATTACGTGATGGAAAAGATAGTTGAAGATGGACAAGGCAGCTGAATAGGCGGACTCGTGTTCTTAGGGATACAGAAACCGAGTTTGAAATATTAAAAAACCTTTTTAAGGATAACTTTTCCTGATCTATTGATATTGTCGATGAGTTCAAATTGTGTGCAAGATAATTTGTCTAATCTAAACATTGAATGAATACAAGGAGTGTTGTTCATGAGTCATGTGAGTAGATCTAAACTATATACATTGGTGTCGATGTTGTCCTTCGCTGTTGGCGTTCTTGCCTTAGATGCTGGGGTGTCGGGGCTATTTCCTCTCTTTGTTGTCGTCATCTCATTCTTTTCATTTGTCATCAACTCGTTTCTTTGTTTGTTCGGAGGTAAACGCGAAGATGGCTTTGATGCCTATCAAAAAGCAAATCAGACTCGGTCGCGAGCACTGGTCAAAGGCTTAGAAGACTCGAACAAATAAACCTATGCCTTCAGACGAACGGTAATCTCATTTTTGACACAGTTTTCACCTGCTTTTTGTTCTCTTATTCAAGAAAAATCATCTCTTTAGAGATAATATTCACTTCAACTAATATCAGTGAAGGAAGTAAAGTGGGTATTGAAGCTTTAGCGTTTGTGATGGACGCATTAATCACCGCATGTTGTATGTACATCGCCTCTAAAATGTCTTTCGTGGTCGCAGATTTTAAATCCCTTCTTACTATTGCTGTTATCGTTGCTCTGGTGTCATTGATTCCAACAGTAGGTTGGGTGTTAGGGTTGATTCTGTTTGTGTTCCTACTCGGGAAAGCGACGCACTCTAGTATTGGTGACTGCATCTGGGTAGTGGTCTTCACGAAGGTGGTATCGATGGCGGCCTTTCTGATATTCGGGCGCTTGTTTATGTAATCCGGGTTCTTGCTTATATAAAGGCAGGTTCGGCTAGTTTGATACCGATCTTAACTTGGTATTTAAACGTCAAAAGGGTGTGAGCCTGTCACACCCTCTAAGAACCTTTGATTTGTGTTCATCTTTATTATTTAGGCAGTAATACAGCATCAATCACATGGATGACACCATTGCTTGCTTCAACATCTGCCATCACGACCTGCGCTTTGTTGACCATCACGTTGCCGTGATCAATTCCTACCATTACCGCTTCGCCTTGCACTGTTACGGCACTATCAAGTTTCATCACTTCAGACGCCATTATTTTCCCTGGCACCACATGATAGGTCAGTACTGCAATCAGCTTGTCTTTGTTTTCTGGCTTCAACAGCATATCAACCGTTCCTTCTGGTAGCGCAGCGAACGCTTCATCCGTTGGCGCAAACACTGTGAAGGGACCGTCACCTTTCAATGTTTCAACTAAGCCTGCCGCTTTTACCGCTGCTACCAAGGTGTTGAAAGAGCCGTTTTCAGCCGCCACGTCAACGATATCTTTCTTCATTCCGTGGTGATCAGCGTGAGCAAAAGCCGTAAAAAGAAGCGTCGCAACTAGCACTGACATGGTTTTGATTAATTTATTAAACATATTGTCTTCCTTTGAGTTTTGTCCGTTATTTTCGAGAGGTATTACGAAAGCCCAATCGTGATAGATCAATTTGTTGTGTCTTTGAGTGAATGGTTAGCGATATCGACAGCGTCAAGCGAATAAACTTATATTGTTAAATGCTTGTTATAATTCCATTTTGATGATTATAGTTATTTGGTGATTATTCAAGTAATGGATGTGAATATGAGGTTTGTTTTACCAGTAGTCTTTTCTGCATTGGCTTCAATGCCTGCATACAGCGGCCTTGCTCCAAGTGAAGGCTTCAGCGGTAACTTCAGTGTATTGGCCGGTTTCTACTCTGACAGTAGTAATTTGAGTACTGAACAAGATTCGAATCAAGCCACCAACACCCAGGAAGGGGAGAGTGAAAACCAAGGGCTACTCGGCTTTTTGGGTACTGTTCAATATACTTTTGGCGAATCGCTGACTCACCAAGTGTATGCGGGTACGACACGAGAGGATATTGCAACAGGTACCATCGCGTTTGAGATCGGTTATAGATACCAACTTTCTGGTGGCACTATATTAGACTTTTCTGTTCTTCCTACGCTTATCTCGGGTAAGGCTTGGACGGATCCGTATGCTGTTGGCGTTAATCGAAATGAAACGGATGTCAAAGGTAATGTAGGACGACTGCAGCTCACTAATATCGGTGGAACTGGTTTTCGAACGGATCTCGCATTTGGGCAATCAGATGTTGATGAAGAGCTATCTGGTAGCCAAGGCTTATCTCCGGAAGATACTGTGCTGCTGGATAGGGAAAGAACCTATGTGTACGCCAAAGCAGGATACCGCTTTATCTTACCAAACCACGCAGGTCTATTTGTTCCTTCAATGGTGTATTTCCACTCAGACGCAGAAGGAGGAGCACTCAGCTTCGATAGTTATGGTATTGAATTAAACTACGCGAAGAGAATCGGTCGTCATGGTTTTGTTGTCACCCTAGATGCAAGTGATCGTGAATATGATGAGTCGAATCCAATTTACGGGCAAGTACGTGAAGAGAATGAATTCGGTGCATTCTTAGCTTATGAGTTTAGTGGTTTGATGGGCTATAAAGATTGGGCGTTCATTACTTTACTGGGTTTAAGAAGCATAGATTCTAATATCGATTTCTATAACTCCGAGCAAGTATTAGCGAGTGTGGGTGTGGATTATAAATTCTGATATTCACACTATTTTAAAAATACTCATCAAAGCAGAAGTTTAAGTTCAGTCTTACTATTTGTTTAATTATTTCGGGCACTTACACCTTTAAAGGTTGTAGGTTCCCGTTGCTATCCGTAATATGAAAATTAGCTTATGGATAGAAATAATAGGATAAGGAAGCGCTTTGGAAATACAAATTAGACATTTAGAAGCAACGGATAGCCAAGATATTTTCGATATTTATCGCCGCCCTTCAGTTTCAGAAAACACCTCACAAAAGCCTTATCTTAGTTCTGAACAAGTGGAGCGACTGTTTGGTCATTCAGACCATTTCACTCTGGTTGCGGAAGTCTCCGGCAAAGTAGTGGGTCACATTACTTTATTCATGACCACCAAGGTAAGAGACAGGCACTGCGCTGGTCTTGGTATTGCTATTTACCCGGATATGCATGGTAAAGGGGTCGGTAAGGCGTTAATGCAAGAAGCGATCAATCAGGCGGATAACTGGCTTAATCTCGTGCGTCTTGAGTTAGAGGTTCATGCCGATAACCACGCCGCTATTGCTTTGTATGAACGTGTAGGCTTTCAGTTAGAAGGCACAAAAAGACTCAGTACGTTCAAAGCGGGTAAGTACATCGATATGTTGCTTATGTCGAGAATACGACCAGATTACCGTTGAGATCGAACCAAACAGGTTCCTGCTTTAGAAATCGGTTAATGAGCAATTGATTAGTGAAATTCCCATTAAACTCTGTATAGTAGCAACCGTTTGCTTCGTATAACCCCAATGATATGGTTTGGGGGTCTCTACCAGCTCCCGCAAAGTGCTGATTACGAAGGGTTTAGATCACAATTGTGTTCTTACTCTTTGTAATGGCGTTCAAGAAAACCTCCTGTCTATTATTCAGAGTAAGTGCACACCTAAAATCCATAGTAGGTGAAATATGAACGCATTTATTCAAGGGCTCCCAAAAGTAGAGTTGCATTTACACATTGAAGGTTCGCTCGAACCTGAGTTACTTTTCCAGCTTGCTCAACGCAATGGCATTGAGCTGCCTTATTCATCCCCAGAGCAACTAAGACGCGCATACGAATTTGATGATTTACAGTCATTTCTGGATATCTATTATCAAGGTGCTGATGCACTGCGCACAGAACAGGATTTCTACGACTTAACATGGGCTTATCTAGAACGCTGTAAAGCCGACAATGTTATCCATACTGAGATTTTCTTTGATCCTCAGACACATACCGATCGTGGCATTGCATTCGACACCGCTATTAACGGCATTCATCGTGCGCTTGAACAGGGTCATAAAGAGTTGGGCATTACCTCTCAAATCATCGCATGTTTTCTGCGCCATTTATCTGAAGAGAGCGCCCTTCAAACGTTCGCAGAGGTATTGAAGCATCAAGATAAGATCGTCGGGGTTGGACTGGACTCTTCTGAATTAGGACACCCACCAGAGAAGTTCAAGCGTGTATTCCAACAAGCAAAACAAGCGGGCTTCTTGACGGTGGCGCATGCAGGAGAAGAAGGGCCGGCTCAAAACATTGTCGATGCGATTGAAATGCTCAGCGTGAGTCGAGTGGATCATGGTGTCCAGTGCATGACAGACGAAGCTCTAATCGAAGAGCTGATTGAAACCAAAATGCCACTGACGGTGTGCCCACTGTCGAATATTAAATTGCGTGTATTCGATGTGATGGAAGACCACAACATTGTCGAACTGCTCAGAAAGGGTGTGGCTGTAACGATTAACTCGGATGACCCTGCTTATTTTGGTGGTTACATGTCGGATAACTTTAATGCGGTGAGCAAAGCTCATGAGATGACGCATCAGGAGTTAGCGCTGTTTAGTTTGAATGCGATAGACGCGAGCTTTATTGAAGCGCCATTGAAGCAGCAATATCGAGAGCTTGTTCAAGGTTACTTAGCTAAAGCTGATTTTGACCAGAATTTCTAGCCGCTGTGCCCATTTACTAGCAGCTGAGTATAAAGCGCTAGGATGGCCAACTAAAGTGGATGGTAAAGTGTTATCGACTGAGTCTGCTTAATCTCTATAAGCCTAAATCATCTAGATGAAGACAAAAAAGAAGCTGGCAGTTTGCCAGCTTCTTTCATTTTTAAATTAAGCTCATTGAGCTACTTGTTCACGTAGTCTTTGAATTTCTGCTTGGTTTCAGCATCCGCTTTTTCGTACCAGAAATAGAGCATCTCTTCAGCTGTATTTGCTGCATTTCCGTCAATCTTTGCTGGAAGCGTTACCGGTTGTGCGACAGCAGCTGCTACGCCCGCGCTAGCACCTACTGTAAGTGCAGCGATGCCGCCTTTCTGGTTGTACTCCTTCGCTTCTTGTGGGTACTTACGACCAATCTGCATGCCATCTTTGATAAGTTTGTCTTGCTTAACACTGATTGCATTTTGGTTTTTATCAACCAGTTTCCAATCTAAGTTTTGAAGGCCTTTTTTCGCTTCGTTGGTGTTACGGAACTTAGGCATGTCAAACGTCAATGCTGTGTCTGTCGCATCAAAAGTAGCAATAATGGTATCGCTATCGACAAACTCTCGGTCGTTACCTTGGCTGAAAGCCAGTTGATATTTGAAAACGATTTGGTTTACGCCATCTGGAACGGTGATCGTTTTGCTCGAAGAGAAGAAACCACCGTCAAGATCGGGTTTAGCTTCATTTACAGCTAAGACTTCGACTAAAGCATCTGCGCTAGAAGGAACTTCAATTGTTACGTCAGCTAACACTTGTGGTGCTGCGATAATTGTCGAAAGCAGCGCAATGGATTGTAATGTTTTCATAGTCATACAGTTATTTAGGTGAGTAGTTCTACACTCGCATGCATAAAGAAGTATTTCAAGTTGCCTTGTCTCGATTTGGAAAAATTCACCGAAACTTAACCAAAGCCTAGTTTTTGAACGTGTCGATTGTATGGTTTCTGTGCGAGTGAGGGCGTGATCTTGAACTTTCCTCTGTCACGTCATCATCGACGTCCAGTGAGGCTTGAGGAGAAGGTAAAGAGATATAAATAGGAATAATTGCCGCCACCCAAATGGTATAGATGGTAATGACTCGGTTGAAGGCGACAAACCAGGTTTCGCTGCCGCTACCAGATAAGTAGTAACCCAATAAGGTAAGTAAGGTGCAGCCAATAGCCCACATCACGGCTGATAGTGGATCTTTCGTTGTGGCTGCGAGCAAGATTATCGTTATGTAGGGCACGGCCATGGCAATGCCCAAAGGAACATGACAGTCGACCACAAAAATGATTGTGGCACCGAGTGCTAAGAATAAATGTGGGCCAGTGCTAGGTAAATTTACATTCCCTATCATATGACACCTTCTTTTACCCCGTTTTTCGTTGCTGATGGAGTTTGTGTATTAATCGTGTTGCTTGATGGCTGTTGACTATCAAGCGATTGATGAGTTGCTGAAGTAATTCAGCCTCGGGCATGATGTGCTTCTCCGTTACCTTCTCAGCTTCGGTTGCGAGCTCGAATACTTCACTCATTTCATACCTTGATGCAATCGCTTTAACCGCCTTTAATGTTCTGGATAGATCATCTTGCTTGGCATCCGAAAATAGCTCTATCAACTCATCGATTTCGTTTTCTAGCTCATCAACGAGAGAAGTTAAGCATTTGAGCTTTTCGTCTGATTTAAGCTCATCGTTAGCTAACAATTGGCTACGCGACAGTTCTTCCTCTGTGAGTGGCAATTTGTTCTTAGGGTGACGCGTTAACATCGTGATGTTACTTTTTTCCTTGTTTGGAAGATTGTGTGTGTTAACGGAGTGATGGCGGTTGACCTCAAACTGTTGGTGAAACTCGTTGATGGCGTTTTGTAAGCTGTTTTTCTGTAACGGTTTGGTGAGTACAAAGTCTGCGCCTGATTCGATGAATTCATCGTGGGCCTCTTTGAATACATCGGCGGTACATGCAAAAACAACCGTAGTCAGCTTGAGTTCGCCACGGATTTTTTGAATCGCTTCAATACCGCTCATGTTGGGCATATGGTTGTCCATTATGATCAGGTCATATTGGTTTGACGCCAACTTATCTAAGGCCTGTAAACCGTCGTAGGCATTCTCAACCGTTAAGTTTATCGACTCACAGAACTTCCTAATCACCATTGCGTTGATCTTGTTATCTTCGACTAACAATACTGAGAAGTCATCGAGAGTCTCATTGGTTTTGGTTGGCGTTTGGTCGATGACTTGTTCTTCAAGCTCATGCATTTCTAACGGCAAAGAGATCTTAAATTGAGTGCCCAAACCAAGCTGGCTGGAAACCTTAATTGTTCCGCCCATCAGTTCGACTAACTGCTGAACAATGGAAAGCCCTAACCCTGTGCCACCAAACTTACGGGTTGTTGAAAGCTCAGCTTGTTCAAAGGCGGTAAATATATCGTCGATCTTGTCTTCTGCTATACCAATACCCGTATCCGTCACTAAAATATTCACGCTTGGTGGAGTAGTAGGGGCTATCAAGAATTCTACTTCGACCTTTCCTGACTCAGTAAATTTGACTGCATTGCCTGCTAAGTTAAATAAGATCTGACGTGTACGTGCAGAGTCACCAATCAACTGAATATTGGTAGGAATGTTATCTTTAATGATAAAAGCGAGGCCTTTGTCTTCTGCAAGATGTGTCAATGTTTTATCAAGGTGTGTCACGACGTCGGTGACAGAGAACGGGCTGTATTCCAACTCCATCTTGCCTTGCTCCACCTTAGAAAAATCAAGAATGTCATTCAATATGGTGACGAGATGCTGACCAGAGTCAATGATGATTTGGGCGTGTTTACGAGTATTCTCGCTGTGTGAATCCTCCTTGATTATCTGAGCGATGCCTAATACGCCATTCATTGGGGTGCGTAACTCGTGGCTCATGGTAGCGAGAAAGAGAGATTTTGCTTCGCTGGCTTTTTCTGCTTTGTCTGCGGCTTCTTGATAGGAGAGGTTGTTTCTTTTGAGTTCGAAGACTCGAAAAATAAACATGGTGAATGAGAACGCTAAAGTCAGCAACGCCAAAACGATAATAAGCTTAACGATGATACTTTTAAGTTGGTCTTGCAGATCGGTAAACTCATGCTCAATATGTTCAATATACTCCATGCTGTGTGCTGAAAGTACTTGAGATAACAGCTGACTTTGTTGTTGGTTGAGTTCGGTAAACGTTTTATAAAGGTTCGCCAGCTCGGAGTTAACACCTGAATGGTTAATTTCGATTCCCCCAACCAACACACTCGCAAGAAGCGCGCTTTGAATGTCGATATTTGCGTTGTTTATCTCAGCATCAGTTGAGTTGCTCTCTGTGAGTTGTAGAGTCAAAGATTGCAAAATAAACTGACGAGCCACACTAAGTCCTACTAGGTTGTCTAGCGTATCTAAGTTCGACATTGAAGCATCGTAAAAGCGATCCAATAATTGCGCTGTCGGTAAGTGTTTAAAGAACGTAGAGTGAATATTCTCGCTTTGATAACTTTCTCTGAGTAGTTGCAACTCTCTTTCTAAAGCAACCAAATCTGCAGACATTTGATAAGGGTTGGAAATACCCGCAAGCGCTGCATTGGTGATATGATCACGCATTTCTAATACTTCATGGCCTAACTGCCGAATAGGCACTCCATATTCGGTGACCTTTTCATGCTCGGAGTAGGTCAGCATAATAAAGCTAATTAAGCCGATGAAAAGCGATACAAACAGTAGAAATATGAGTCTGATCTTATTCATTTTCAAACTCCATTAACATTTGAGGACGGTTACCGGTTAGGGATTCGAGGAAGACTTTAATATCGTTTATGGTCTGTTTTTCAAACGTTTTACCGAGTTGGCTTTCACCCATTATTTTGATCGCTTCTTCGAGTGTGGCTGTTTGCCCGTCATGAAAATAGGGTGCAGTGATCGCCACGTTTCTTAAGCTCGCAACACGAAATAAATCTTTATCTTGTGGTTTAGCGGTAAACATAAAACGACCTTGGTCTTCACTTCGCTCGGCTCCTGTTTTCGATAACCCAAAGTAACCAAATCGCATCACCATGCCTCCACCAATGTTGGTACCTTGGTGGCAACGAATACAGCCTTCTTCTTGAAAAGTTTCCCAACCTCGTTTGGCGGTTTCAGACAGTGCTGCGTTGTCACCTTGTAAATACAGGTCGAAAGGGGCATTGGGTGTGGTCAAACCCTGCATAAATTCAATAAGAGCAGCCTTAATTGAAGCTTCGTCAATGGGCGTTGATTGTTCTTGGAATAAGTCGATGTAAGTTTTCGATTGAGACACATAATCCGTAATATGTTGCCAGTTTGAATCCATTTCATCGACGTTGTGCACTGGGCCATCAATTTGATCGCCGAGATTATTCACCCGACCATCCCAGAAGAACCGATAGTTAAAGACTGCGTTAAAAACGGTGAGTGAATTTCTCATCCCTGCGCCGTTTACGCCAATCGAAACTGGAATCACCTCTGCGCCGTTGGTTTGCAGGCTATGACAACTTTCACAGCTCACACTGCGGTTAGAAGAAAGGTTCGGGTCTTTAAATAGCACCCAACCAATTTTGGCCAGTTCATGATTTATCTCGGGAGAGTTTGGAATCGGGGATATGGGTTGGCTTGAAGCGACGGTTTTATGTGCGTGCTTTTCTTCGGAATGTGCGGAGTGCCCTGAAGAGTGAGAGTCATCATGATCGCTTTCATGGGCGTGATCTTCTTGGTGTTCGAACGAGGTGTGCATTTTTGAAGAGGCCGCGTCATAAACTAGCATAGCGACTGAAACGACAATGACAGTGATGCTTATTCCTGCTAAATATGGCGTTTTCATAACATTAGTCCATCTAGTTTTGACAATTATGGCAATTCAGAATCCTTCTGATATCACCTTCATTTCACTTTCCAATGATAGGTGTTATTTATAAACCTAGTTGCGCATACTTGATGTTGCAAGACAAGTGGTAAGAAATTAAATCGCTTAGGTAGTTGTCTAGCGGGGATTGATCGGGAGATCTTAGTCAGAATTGAATGAAGCTCTTTCAATTGAATTTAAGCCGAATGGCGTTAAACGAAAAAAGCCGTGGTAACTCAAGTGAGTTATCACGGCTTTCGTACTAGATTATGTATTTACTATCAATCTTAGTGCAATACACATCTATACAGTTTGAACAATCTAGACCGCCTATCTAAGCCTAAGCTTATTTAGCTTGCGCTGCTGCCGCTTCTAATTGCTTAAGTTTACCTTGAAGCATGTATGCATTCTGGTTGAAGTTACCAGGGTTCAGTACTTGGCTATTCTGCATAGGGTAATCTGGTAGCGTCGTCATAAACTCTTGAACCTGATTTCCTACTGGAACGAATAACCACATGTTGTCTGCCATCCAGCGTAGGTACATACCAGACTCGTGCGGTGCTTTCTCGAATGGGTCAGCACGTAGGTGAACAACTTGAGGCCAGTTTGGTTGGAAACGAACTGCATCCACAATGTTACCATCCATCACAGCAAACGAAATCTTGAAGTCATTCCAACGTACTGCGTTTAGCTCAGCGTTAGCAGAGAAGTAAAGCATGCTGTCACGAGGGCCTTTCTCTTCTTTACCTTGGAAGTAAGGCAGGAAGTTGTAACCATCTAGGTGTACGCGCCAGTTTTTACCGTTGTAAGTTGCACCTTTGTCAGATGCTAGCTTCTCAACCACTTTATCATCACCAGCGGCTGCTAGTAGAGTAGGAATCCAGTCTTGGTGGCCCATGATATCGTTGATTTTAGTTCCAGGTTTGATAGTCCCAGGCCAGCGAACTAGCTGAGGCACACGCATACCACCTTCGTAAGTTGTACCTTTCTCACCGTGGAAGTAAGTTGCGCCGCCATCAGGCCAAGAAACCGTTTCAGCACCGTTATCGGTAGAGTAAATTACGATAGTGTTGTCAGCGATTTTTAGTTCATCCAGCTTGTCTAGAAGCACACCAACATGGTCATCATGCTCTAACATACCATCAGCATAAATACTGATACCTGATTTACCTTGGTATTTCTCTTGTAGGCGAGTCCACACGTGCATACGAGTGGTGTTGTGCCAGATGAAGAATGGTTTGTCAGCTTTTACCGCTTTTTCCATGAATGCTAGAGATTCTTCTAGGAACTCTTCATCCGCATGCTCCATACGCTTACGCGTCATTGGGCCAGTATCTTCAATCTTACCGTCAGCAGTAGACTTGATTACACCACGAGGGCCGTAGTTCTTACGGAACTCTGGGTCTTTAGGGTAGTAATATGTTTCTGGCTCTTCTTCGGCGTTTAGGTGGTACAGGTTACCGAAGAACTGGTCAAAACCGTGGTTCGTTGGAAGGTGTTTGTCTTGGTCACCCATGTGGTTCTTACCGAACTGAGCTGTCATGTAGCCTTGTTCTTTAAGAAGGTCTGCGATCGTTGGAGCCCAATCAGGGATACCGTGGTCCGAACCTGGCATGCCGATAGTCAATAGACCAGTACGGAAAGGTTCTTGACCTGTTAGGAATGCAGCACGACCAGCAGTACACGATTGTTGACCGTAGTGGTCAGTAAATAGTGCGCCTTCGTTAGCAATACGGTCGATGTTAGGTGTTTCGTAACCCATCATACCGTTGTTGTATGCACTGATGTTGAATACACCAATGTCATCACCCCAGATAGCAAGAATGTTTGGTTTTTCTGCTGCTGTTGCCGCTGAAGAAGCTGCTAATAAGCCAACACCTAATGCTAGTTTATTAATTTTAGTACCCATAAGGACTCCGATTCACTTTTAAGATTAATGCGTTAGAACAACGCATCGATGAGCAAATGTTATTCTCAAAATTCCGTTACGTCCTTTTATAGTGCTTATAACCAATCGTTATGATGCTTAGGTAACCTATTGATTAATATCAGCTCCAGTGGGTACGTAGAATAAAGCCTTAGTTTGTATGTGTGATCCTTATCATGTTTGTTGGCGTAAACCTTATCGATGATTTCTGTATCCGTATCTCAATAAAAATGACAAAAAGATTAATAGCTTAGGGAATCTCGCGCATGTGTAAAAAATGGACTATACGTTGTAGGGCAGGATGCAAATAACTTACGAAGAGGTTTCTATGACAGCGAAATATGGCGCTAAACGTCGATTAGCGATTTTGGGTACAGCGATGATGGCCGCGTCCAGCGCCACTTTTGCGGCTGAAAAGCCAAATATATTGGTTATTTGGGGGGACGATATTGGTCAATCCAATGTGAGTGCATACACCTTCGGTCTCATGGGTTACAAAACCCCGAATATTGATAGCATCGCGAAAGAAGGGATGATGTTTACGGACTATTACGCAGAGCAATCTTGTACTGCGGGTCGCTCTACCTTTATCACGGGACAAAGTGTATTACGAACGGGTTTGAGTAAAGTAGGTTTGCCGGGCGCAGACATTGGCTTACAAGCAGAAGACGCGACAGTCGCAGAAATGCTGAAACCTATGGGTTACATGACAGGTCAATTTGGTAAAAACCACCTTGGCGATAAAGATGAATTCCTTCCAACAGCACACGGGTTTGACGAATTTTTTGGCAACCTTTACCACCTAAATGCTGAAGAAGAACCAGAGAATGAAGATTACCCAACCGATCCTGAGTTTCGTAAGAAATTTGGCCCTCGTGGTGTCATTAAGTCATTCGCTGATGGCAAGATTGAAGATACCGGTCCACTGACGCGTAAGCGTATGGAAACGGTTGATGAAGAAACACTAGACGCGGCACTTGATTTTATGGATCGCGCAGTGAAAGCGGACAAACCATTCTTCGTGTGGTGGAACGCGACACGTATGCACTTTAGAACGCACGTGAAAGCCGACAGTAAAGGCGTAACCGGTGTCGGTAACTACGCTGATGGTATGGTTGAGCACGATCGACACGTTGGGCAACTATTGAAGCAAGTGGATGAGTTGGGTATCAAAGACAACACGATTGTTTTCTACTCAACGGATAACGGCCCTCACATGAACTCTTGGCCTGATGCGGGTACAACCCCGTTCCGTGGTGAGAAAAACACCAACTGGGAAGGCGCATACCGTGTACCAGCAATGGTTCGTTGGCCTGGTAAGATTGAACCAGGAACCGTATCTAACGAAATCATGCACCATATGGACTGGATGCCAACCTTCGTTGCCGCCGCTGGTGATGACCAAATCAAAGAGAAACTACTCAAAGGTCATACTGCCGGTGATAAAACGTTTAAGGTTCACTTAGATGGTTACAACTTCCTTCCTTACCTAACGGGTGAAGAAGAGAAAGGCCGTCGTTCGGAGATCTTCTACTTTACCGATGATGGTGATTTAGCGGCGCTTCGTTACAACCAATGGAAAGCGGTGTTCATGGAACAGCGTGCAACGGGTACCATGCAAATTTGGGCTGAACCGTTCGTGACCTTACGTCTTCCTAAGCTGTTTAACCTGCGTATGGACCCATACGAAAACGCAGACATTACATCGAACACATATTACGACTGGTTGTTAGACCATGCTTATATGTTCGTTCCAGCACAAGCGTATGTGGGCAAGTTCCTAGAAACCTTTGCTGAATACCCGCCACGCCAAAAAGCTGCGAGCTTTAGCTTGGATCAGGTAATGGAAAAACTGCAGGAATCTCATAACAAGTAAGTGATTGTTTGAGTGAAACTGAACAGATTGAAGAGCTCTTAGGAGCTCTTTTTTTATGCGCATATCGATGAGTAAATCCCGGTCGTGAATACGAATCACAACAATCGAGCTCATTGCCACTAAATAATTGTAAATTCGTTGTTTTTACGTCTACCTTATTAAGCATAAGGATGTATAAAAACAAGGAATGTTATGTCTGCATGGTTGTGCTCACTGGTAAACGGATTGAAACACCAGCGAGTCGCAGTATTATCCGCAATCTTGTCTTCACTGATGTTGTCGCTGTTCAGTCTGAACGCCTATGCCAACGAGCAAGATCCTAATATCAACTCTGATATTTCAAAGGCCAACTCTGTAGCGTCACCCGTTAGCTCTGACGCTTTACCTATCGGTTCTAAAGCCAGATATGTCGGTTCGGAAGCATGTGTTGATTGTCATAGTGAAGAAGTCGCAGCGTGGGAGGGCTCTCATCATGATATGGCGATGAAGCACGCTACAGACGAATCTGTATTAGGCGATTTCAACGATCAAACATTCACTCATGACGGTAAACCCAACCGATTTTTCCGCAAGGGCGAAGAGTTCTGGGTCAATATTGAAGGGCAAGACGGCCACTTTAAAGATTACAAAATCAGCTATACCTTTGCCTTTGAACCACTACAACAATACATGGTTGAATTTGAAGACGGCCGTGTACAGTTGATTCCTTTCGCTTGGGATTCTCGCACTGAGGGCGAAGGCGGTCAACGCTGGTTTCACCTCTATCCTGATACCACCAACACCGATGAATTCTACTGGACCAATAGCGGTCAAAACTGGAACTTCATGTGTGCTGATTGCCATTCAACGAACCTAGAGAAAAACTACGACAGCGCGAGTAATACCTACAACACTACTTGGTCTGAGATTAATGTCGGTTGTGAAGCGTGTCATGGCCCTGCAAGCGAGCACGTTGAACAGGCCTTGTTAGCAAATAAACAGAAAGCAAAAGCTAACGGTGGAAAGGATGCTCCAGTCTCGGCGCATTATGGTTTTGACCGCGACTTGTCGAAGTCGGTCAAAGAGTGGATCTATCAAGAGGGTAATTCAACCCTGCAACCAAAAGACATCATCCATACCAATCAAGTTCAAACCTGTGCTCAATGCCACAGCCGTCGTACTCAGTTAAATGAAACGGGTGATCACGTTAACGGGTCTTTCTTTGATAAGTATCGCTTGAGCTTGATTACCCCAGAGCTTTACCACAACGATGGTCAAATCTACGATGAAGATTACGTTTACGGATCTTTCCTTCAATCCGTGATGGCTGAAAAAGGCGTCACATGTACTAACTGCCACGATCCTCATACCGCTGAACTAAAAATTGCGGAAGAAGCCGTGTGTAGCCAATGTCATATTGCATCAGAATACACGCCTGAAAAGCACACATTCCACGAAGCGAATACTGAAGCTTCACAATGCACGACTTGTCACATGCCAGAGACGACTTACATGGAGGTCGACCCAAGGCGTGACCACAGTTGGCATATCCCACGTCCTGATATTAGCCAACACATTAAAACGCCGAACGTGTGCACTAGCTGTCATGCAGATCAAACCGACCAGTGGGCAGATAAGCAAATCGGTGAGTGGTTCCCAGATTCTAAGTATCGTAATCAGCAGCACTTTGCCGTTGCCTTTTATGCTGACTCGATAGGGCACAGAGGTGCAGAGGATGCGTTGGCATACTCGGCTCAGGACTCTAGCTTAAGCAATATCATTCGTGCATCGAGCTTAGAACGTTTGGGCGGTAATACGGGTAAGAATACGCTTATTTCGCTGGCAAGAGCGGTGAAACATGATGATGAAATGATCCGTTTGGGTGTGGTACAAGGCTCGTCTGGTTTCCCATTCACTGACCGTTGGCAAATTCTAGAGCCGCTACTGAAAGACCCTGTATTGTCGATTCGTTCAGAAACCGCAGGCGTATTAGTGCGTTATTGGGGAGAAATGAACCCTCTGCAGAAAGACCAAATCAAGCCTGCATTAGAAGAGTACATTGAAATACAGCAATTTAATGCCGACAGAGGATTTGGACGTACTAACCTAGGCAACGTTTACCGAGATTTAGGCCAGCACGACAAAGCGATTGAGTTTTATCTAGGCGCTATCGAGATTGAGCCTTATTTCGAAAACAGCTACGCCAATTTAGCGGATTTGTATCGAGCGCAAGGTAACGAGGCAAAAGCGTTGTCGACCTTGAAGCAAGGTATTGAAGCTCAGCCTAAATCGAGTGTTTTGCCATACAGCACAGGATTGTCTCTGCTTCGTGTGAAAGATTACGAACAAGCAACGGACTACCTTAAACAAGCCGCTGAAACTGCGCAAACCGACCCTCAATATTGGTATGTGTACGGATTGGCTTTGGAAAAATCGGATGTGCTTGCGGCAAGTCAATCACTGCATAAGGCTTACCAATTTAGCCGCAACCCACAGCACCTGTATGCCCAGTGTGAAGTGTTGGCGCGAAACAGTCATATACCGGGCGTACCAAAGGCGTTTGAGCAGTGTATTTCATCATTGAGCAAAGTGGCACCGCCGGAAGCCATTAACCAATTGAAAGCTAGGTTTAAATAAAGCGATGAGGTGAGCTTGGCTATCGAGCTTGCTGCTTATTCCGCTTGTAACCAATTATCGCGTTTATAACTGTTTATCATGTGTATAACTAATAGTTATGGGGCTTGTGAGTAGGATGTACGCAGCCAGATTGAATTAAGGGAAGACCTATGAACCATGCGCAACAAGCAATAAACCAACTGATTGAACAAACAGAGAAAAGTGTTATCGGTCAGAGCCACGTCGTTCGGGCTCTGGTGATAGGGTTATTGACTAATGGCCATGTGCTTTTAGAGGGACTTCCCGGTACAGCGAAAACTCGCTCAGTAAAATCGCTGGCGAATCTACTGAACACCAGTTTTGGTCGAATTCAATTTACGCCAGACTTGCTGCCATCTGATGTGACGGGCACGGAGGTGTATCAAGAGCTTGATGGAAAGCCTCAGTTGCATTTCCAACCGGGTCCTATTTTCAACAGCATTGTATTAGCCGATGAAGTGAACCGTGCGCCTGCAAAAGTACAGGCTGCTCTGCTTGAAGCGATGGCGGAAGGGACGATTACGGTGGGTGGTCAAACTCACATCCTGCCAGATTTGTTCATGGTGCTAGCCACACAAAACCCAGTTGAGCAAGAAGGTACGTATCCACTGCCTGAAGCACAAATGGACCGTTTCATTATGAAAGTGACAGTCGACTATCCAGAAGATGAAGCTGAACGCGACATCATTCGACTTGTGCGCAGTGAGGAACTCGGTAGCGAGACCAGTTCAGAATTAGTCACGCCACAACATATTGAACCTGAGTTGGTACTTGAAGCTCGGCGCCAACTTCCAGACATTGCCGTTTCTGATTTAGTTGAGAACTACATTGTGGCCTTGGTGATGGCAACTCGTAAGCCAGAGCGTTACCCAGAATCAAACTTGTCTAAATGGATTGAGATTGGTTCAAGTCCGCGTGCTTCCATCGCGTTGGATAAATGTGCTCGCGCTTATGCATGGTTGCAAGGACGTGACCATGTCACGTTGGACGATGTGCGTGCCATGTTACCAACCGTATTAGGTCACCGATTCTCGTTGTCTTACGACGCATTGGCCGATGGTGTTGACCATCAAAGAGTGGTTGAAGAACTGCTCGATAATGTTGAGATTGGATAACTAGGGGGCGTCATGGCGAAGCCAACACAAGCTCCCAAATCGCAAGGCCTTGATCCACGACTGTATTGTGATTATTCAAGGTTAGTGCGAATTCAGGCTCAAGCTGAGTCGTTTTCACTGTTACCTCATTTAAAAGCGGGCAGCGTACTTTCGGGCAGACATAACTCTTTGTTCCGTGGTCGTGGTTTGAACTTCGAAGAATTACGTCATTACCAATTGGGTGATGATATCCGTAATCTCGATTGGAAAGTTACGATGCGAACGGGTAAGCCTCATGTTCGTAGCTATACCGAAGAGAAAGACCGTAATGTGATGATCTGTGTCGATCAGCGCAGTTCGATGTTCTTTGCGTCTCAAAACACCATGAAATCTGTTGTGGCTGCCGAAGTGGCGGCATTGTGTGGATGGCGAGTGCTGAAAGATGGTGATCGTGTCGGCTTCGTTTTGGCCTCGCACCAAAAACTGTTTCATACCAAAGCTCAACGTTCTCAATCTGATTTGTTGGCTCAGCTAAAACATCTTACCAAAGCCAATCAAAGCTTAGGCGTCAATGTAAGTGATGGCGATAATGTTGGTTTTAGCCAGTGGATTGAACTGATCAAACGAATGAGACTCAAGCAATCAACCTTGATATTCATTAGTGACTGGCGAGACTGCCGAGAACAACATCTCGATCGACTAAAGCAGTTACAGCAACACAACGATATCTTAGCCATTATGGTCACCGATCCATTAGAACAATCATTGCCTCAAGATCTGGCAAGCGCAAACTGGGTGGTGGGTGATGGTCGCTTTCAACTTAATCTGGATAGCCAATCTAAGGTTAACCTCGCAAGTGAAAGCCTTGCCCAAAAAGCGGAACTTCAGAAACTGTCCCTTGCTAAATTGATGGCGATGAAAAACCTCCCTTATATAGAATTAGACACGTCGGGCAATCACATATCACAGCTGCAGAAACTAGTGGGAGGGCGCTAAATGGCTGTTGAACATACGCCTCCAAGTACTTATATCCTTCGCGACCTACATGATGTCGCCATTCCTGACAGTGTGAGCTGGGCTCCTCAAACGATCGGCTGGAAGATCCTTGGCGTTATTCTGTTATTGGTCGCTATCTATCTGGCTTATCGCTTGGCGTTAAGGTGGTGGAATAACCGTTATCGCAAAGAAGCGCTTCAAGAACTCATGGTACTGGATGCAAGAGACAAGAACTCAACCGAACGAACCTTTAAAGTCCTCAAAGTGGTGCTTCGTTACCTAGACAGCAGTAATGCCAAGTTGTTTGGCCAAGCTTATGTGAACCGTTTGAACGCTTATCTGCCTGTTAGCGCCAACACGAGTGAAAACAGCAATGCGTTCTTTGCCGATGAAGTTTCGGAATTATGGATGCAAAGCCTAATTGACCCTAATGTGCGTTTGAGCTTTGAACAGCGTTTAGAGGTAATTCAAACCGCGATGATGTGGCTAAAACTTCACAAGCCGAATGTACAGGTAACGGTTGAGGGGCAAGACAATGTTTGATGTTTTATCTGCCAGTTTTGAATTTGCGCATCCGCTGTGGTTTATTGCGCTGCCTTTACCGTTGTTGGTCTACTTTGCGGTGCCAGCTTATCGAACTAAGCAAATGGCGATTAAGGTGCCATTTTTTCGAGAATTGGTAGAAGCGATTGGGGAAGCACCGTCAGAAGGTGCAAGCCAGTTAACCCCAAGCTGGTGGCAACGAACCACGCTCATTATTACTTGGGTATTGGTCGTGTGTGCGTTAGCGAAACCAACCATTCTTGGTGAGCCACAGGTTCGCGAACAATTGGGTCGTGATGTGATGGTGGTGGTCGATTTGTCTGGCTCAATGGCGGAGCAAGATTTCACTTCTAAACAAGGCGATAAAATCTCTCGTTTAGATGCGACCAAAGAGGTGCTGGCTGATTTTGCGAAAACCAGAAAAGGTGACCGACTCGGTTTGATCTTGTTTGGTGATGCAGCGTTTGTACAAACGCCATTTACCGCGGACCAAGATGTATGGCTTGAACTGCTTAATCAAACCGATGTCGCAATGGCAGGGCAAAGTACGCACTTGGGCGATGCAATTGGCTTGGCGATCAAGGTGTTTGAACAAAGTGAAAAGCAAAGTGCTGCCGTTCAAGATTCAAACGTCGACACCAACGAAAAAGAGAAAGTCGTGATCGTATTAACAGACGGTAATGATACAGGAAGTTTTGTTGAGCCTATCGATGCTGCAAAAGTCGCCAAGGCTAAAGGCGTTCGAATTCACGTTATTGCGATGGGCGATCCGCAAACCGTTGGAGAGGTTGCTCTGGATATGGAAACCATCAAGCGTGTCGCTCAAGAGTCAGGTGGCGAAGCCTTTGAAGCACTTAACCGCGACGAACTGACCAAAGCCTACGCTCAAATCGGTGAACTAGAACCACAATTATATGAAAGTACCACTTATCGCCCTAAACAGGGGCTGCACCACTATTTGATGGCGATTGTTGTAGTGATGTATTTGACCGCATTCAGCTTAGCAACGATACGCCGAAGATCGCTGCTCGCTTCTTCGGCTAAGAATTTGAAAGGAGAGAGTGATGCCTGATTCTCTCACGATACAACAGTTCTTTACCCAGTTTCATTTTATCCGACCTTTGTGGTTGTTGGCCTTTATTCCGATGTTCTTCCTGTTATGGGTTCGTTGGAGAGAAGAGACCAAACCAACGTGGAAAGACATTTTACCTACACATTTACGTGATGCATTGACGATTGGCGAAACAGGCTGGCGCAAGCAACTGCCGTTGAAGCTATTGGTGGTGATTGTGACTATCGCCATCATTATCTGTTCTGGCCCAACATGGCAGCGTGAGGCTTCGCCTTTTGGTGAAGACAAAGCGTCGATGTTGGTTGTGCTTGATAATAGTGAATCTATGCTTGCTAAAGATTTGCCTCCAAGTCGCTTGGAACGATCTAAGCAGAAAATTAGAGACTTATTGGCAGCTCGCAAAGGCGGTAATACGGGCTTAGTGGTTTATGCAGGCAGCGCACACGTGGCGATGCCCGTCACGCAAGACAGCAAGGTGTTTGAACCGTTTCTAGCGGCTATCACACCCGATATCATGCCTGTTTCAGGTAAGTCAGCAGAGGAAGCGTTGCCGCTCATCAATCAGCAATTGTCTGGTGAGTTAGGTTCGTCAGTGTTGTTGGTATCAGATGGTGTGAATCCAAGTACCACACGAGCTTTTGAAACTTTCTTTAACGAAAACCCATATCAGCTGCTGATTTTGGCTGCCGGAAATAGCGATGTGGTGAGCGATAACCCTGTCGACCTAGATTCACTGCGTAACTTAGCGAGTAAGACGGGTGGACGAGTGATTGAAGTGACCGTTGATGATTCGGATATCCAACAACTGAACAGAGCGGTTGAAAGAAACATGCAGCTCAACGGCGAATCTTCAATGCCTTGGAAAGACATGGGCTATGGACTGCTTATTCCAATGGCTTTCATTATGTTGCTATGGTTCAGAAAAGGGTGGTTGGTGCAGTGGTGTGTCGTTGGTTTGATGATCACAAGCAGCATGTATTCACCAGACACTTTGGCGAAAACAGTCAACTTAACCGCTGAGAAACCCGTTGTGGTGGAGTCGGTTACTACTTGGGACAAAACAGCTCAATGGTGGTGGGACTTATGGTTAACGCCCGATCAGCAAGGTCAACGCCTGTTGAATCAGAAAGAATATCTTCAAGCTGCCAAACATTTTACTGATCCAATGCGAAAGGGCGCGGCTTATTACTATGCTCGTGATTTTAAGCTCGCTCACAGTGCGTTTTTGCAAACCAAAACTGACCTTGGTTTGTACAATGCAGCGAGTGCGTTAGCTAGGCAGCGTGAATACCTTGCCGCACGAGACCTCTTGAAATCATTAAGTGAGAAAGAGGATCTGTCACCAGAACTAAGAACGGATGTGGAGAACAATCTTGCTGTGCTTAGTGGAATTGTCGAAGAGGTAAACCGAACCAGTGAAAGCCAGTCTGGAACCACAGATGGCCCTGAAGAATCTTTAGAACTCGAAGACGATCAGCCGCGAACGGGTGATGGCGCTGAAGAAGAAACGGTAGCGGAATTGATGCTTAAGGAAACACTTAACGCGAATGAGATTTTGGGCAGCCAAGAGCTTGCCGACAAGTGGTTAAAGCGAGTAGAAGCCGATCCTAAGTTCTTCTTGAAATCCAAATTCCAAATTCAGTTAAGAGATCCTGCGCCTTCCATCGAACAAGCGTCAAAACAGGAGCAAACGCAATGAGTCGATATGATTTAGCTCTTGAAGCGATTCAATCAAAGCGAGCGCGATTCACAGCCCGCACATGGTTGTTGTCGATGACTCTTATGTTGAGTTGGTTTTTTCCTGCTGTTGCTTCTGCTGCCGATATCTTCGATCTGCAAAAAAGTGGTGACGTTGAGCTTATCGCTTGGATTGGCGAGAAACCCAAGTCAGGCGACAAAATAACGCCGGGCAAAGTCAGCGTAAATGAGCAGGTCATTCTGAACATTGAGGTGGCGACACCGCGCTGGTTAACGGGCGGCACTCGAATCGGCAGTATCGAAATCCCTAACGTTATCGCTAAGCAGCGTAACCAACTCGCGACGAACTACACAGAAAGAGTCGGTGGTACTACATGGTCACGTCAGCGTTGGGAATTGACGCTTTATCCGATGACTTCCGGTGAGTTTGTTATTCCAACCGTACCGGTTCGTATCCAAGTTTCTGCTCCTGATGGTTCAAACGTGGGCGGTACGCTTTACACGCAGCCGATTAAGTTTGAAGCTTCGTTGCCTTCAGGTTTACTCGATAATGAAACGCCTTGGTTTTCTGCGACAGAAGTAGATATAGAGCAGCAATGGCAACGCTCAAGTGAAGAGCTAAAAGTTGGCGATGCTATTACTCGAACTATCACGATTAAGGCAAAAGACAGCTTTTCTGTGTTGCTGCCAGATGTGCTAACCAATAAGTCCACTAAGCAGTTCCAAGCTTACCCACAGCCCAATCGTTTGGATGACACTCAAGAACGTGGTGATTATCGCTCAAGCCGAGTTGAACAGACTGTATATGTGATTCAGCAGGGTGGTGAGTTTACGCTGCCAGAGTTTTCATTTCAGTGGTGGGACAGCAAAAATCAACGCCTTGAAAACGTGGTGATAAAAGGCGAAGTGTTTGAAGCCAAACACACAGTCCAATCTTTCATCAAAGCCTACATGTCGGTGTTTATTAGTGTTGGTTTGGTGTTGTTAGTCTGCATTGCGTTGATTGTTTCGGTTAAGCGTTACTACGCAAACCGCCCAACACCGAGTTGGCTGGTACTACGTCGTTTAGTTAAGCAAGGTAATTGGGCTGCATTAAGAACCTTTATCTACCGTCAATTGCGAAACCAAACCTCTCAGTTAGAACTGAATAAAGTGCAACTGGATAAAGCGCAACATGGTAAATCAAATGGACAAAAGCGTTGGCTAGAAGATAGCGAAGCCCTTCAACAAGGATGTGAAGATAAAAACGTATTCACTCGTTTATGGAAAGGGTTACGTAACTTGCCCAGTGACACATCAAACTCAAGCAATTCTCGTTCAATTGCCGCTCGCTTGAACATCCCTAAAGCCTTGCCAAACTTAAAAGATAGAACTAAGTAGCAAACTTTAGTTATTCGCATCGAACATAATCGGCAGGTTCTCTACTATGGGGAACCTGCTTCTTTAATATGGAACTGTATGAAAAGTACCGAACTAAATCTAATTCCTATATTTGTTGCTATCTATGAAGAGCAGAACTTATCTAGAGCTGCTAATCGCATGGATATAAGCCAACCAGCAGTGAGTAAAGCACTTGCAAGGTTGAGAGATATCTATGATGAGCCACTGTTTCATCGCACCACATCAGGCGTAGAGCCAACCACATTCGCTATTGATATCTATCCTGCAATGGCCGCTGCACTTAAAAACTTTACTTCTACCTTATCCGCATCAAGAGACTTCGATCCTAAAACCTCAGGCCGCGTGTTTTCCATTGCCTGCGTCTCGGCGGCGAGCTACGAAATGATGCCAAAAGTCATGCGGTTAATCAGCCAAGTCGCACCAGGTATCGCGTTAGAGGTTCATCCTCTGTTTACCGAAGACTATGAGTCTGATTTAAGGCTGCAAAGACACGACGTGATTGTTGATATGACGCCTAAAGGAAGAACCATGCTTAAGCACGAGGTGATTTCTACAGAAGAGCTGGTGGTGGTGTGTAGTAGTGATCATCCTACGGTTGGCGATACCATCGATATGGAACAGTTCTTAGCACTCGAGCATGTGGTGGTCTCTAGGTGGCATGCGCGCAAAAGCTTATTAAGCTCTGAGCACTATAGTGACCTTGAGAAACGTAGAATCGTGTATCGCGCAGCGGGCGTTGTAGAGATGCTTCCTGTTATCGAAGGCTCTGAGTACATCGGAGTAATGCCTGTTTCATCAGTGCGTTGTTTTGCTGAAAAGTACGCGGTAAAAACACTACCATTACCCTTCGAGTTGGAAGACCTCGATATGTGTATGATTTGGCATCCAAGCCGTACTAATGAACCAAGCCATAAGTGGTTACGAGCTAAGATCAAAGCGGCAGCAAAAGAGTTATCAAGTTAGCCTATACAAGGACATAGCCATGGACAGCATTCGCGTGATTTTAAACGGAAAGAAAGCCAATATCCCGGAATTAAGGCAAGCCATCTTTGCGGCGAGGGACAATGATATTGACCTGCAAGTTAGAGTGACTTGGGAATCGTCGGACATGTTTCGTTTGGTAAGCGAGGCAATATGCGATGGTGTTAAGCGTCTGATTGTTGTCGGTGGCGATGGAACGGTGAATGAAGCCGTTAACGCGCTCAACCAGTTCCGTGCCAGTGAAAGACCACAACTGGCGCTTATCCCAATGGGCACTGCGAATGATTTTGCTACCGCAACGGGAATACCTAACGATATTTCGGGTGCTTTTGAACTAGCGCTGGAAGGCAAGGCGTTTGCGGTGGATAGCGCGCGTGCGAATGACCGCTATTTTATGAATGTCGCTGCGGCGGGTTTTGGTGCTGAAGTCACAGCTGAAACGCCAGTCGAGCTTAAAGATTTTCTCGGTGGCGGTGCGTATACACTAACAGGTGTGGTGAAAGCACTTGGCTTTAAGCCCTACAGTGGCACGTTGCCCATAGACAAAGGCAGCTTTACCGGCGAGATCCTTGTTGGTGCTTTTTGTAATGGTCGCTTAGCGGGTGGAGGACAAGAGTTAGCACCCAATGCATTGATTGATGATCGCTGTTTACCCAGTCGGGTATCGAGCTATCACGCGCCACCATGGCAAGGTGGGTTATCCAAGTCAGTGAGAAGTTCGCCCCGCTGTATGTGGCCTTGAAGGAGAACCTACTTCAACAAGTGGTGGTTCAGGCGGATGAAACGCCGCTCAATGTGCTCAAAGAAGAGAAGCAGTGTTATATGTGGCTTTACTGCTCAGGCGCTGACTCGCCCGAAGCGGCACTGCCGAATGTGAAAAAATCGCCTTGTACGACTATCAAAACAGTCGCGCGAGGGTGTGCCCCGTGGACTTTTTAGGTGACTACAACGGTTATCTACAAACCGATGGCTACACGGCTTATCATGGTCTGCATCACGTCACTAATGTGGGGTGCTTAACGCAAGTTCATGGACGCGAAGAAGCTTCAAGGGGAAGGTAAATCGGGCAAGGCTGATAAAGTGCTGGCTAACCCCCAAAAGCTCTACGGGATAGAATCACGCTTAAAAGGTGCGCCTGCCGAAGAACGCAAAGCAGAGCGTTAAGCGTATGCCAAGCCGATACTGGATGAGCTTTACCAATGGATGACAACCCAGAAGGTGATAGGCTCTAGCCCACTAGGCAAAGCAATAAAGTACTAGCTCGGGCAATGGCCTAAACTCATTCGTTATATCGACGATGGTCACTTATCTATCGATAATAATCGCGCTGAACGCGCAATTAAACCGCTGGTTATTGGCAGGAAAAATTGGCTATTCTCCAACACACCAAACGGTGCTGATGCGAGCGCGATGCTTTACAGCATCATCGAGACCGCGAAAGCCAACGGTCTTATCTTCTAAGACTACATGGTCAAGTGCATGAAAGAGCTCGCGAAAGCAGAGCCTGATATCGACGCACTTCTACCTTGGACCTCTTCGGGTCAAGTCAAAACAGACCTCAACAATATTGGCTTTGGCCTCGAAACTTACGTTTGGTGCTAACTATGCCATCGGACTCTAATAACATATTTGGGTTCTTTGATGAGTTTGAAGCTTCAGAAGGAGAGTCACAGCAACCCCCTATAGAGCTGTTTCAAGAACCCGTTGAAATTTTATCAACCCTAGATAGTCAGCCAAAGAAGGTACAACAAGAAGTCTTTGTGATAAATAAAAAGCGACATCCACTCACGGTAGTGAATATATGTAGGATCACGTCCTGCATAAGCGATTTATTCAAATTTAAAGAGTGAATTAATATCGCACCATAAAGAAAAAATACTTCAAATACTCCAGAAATGAGCATGGCTGAGCATAGGGATTCTCAGGTTTGATGATACCAATATCAGGTCAGATGGCCGAACACATTTATGGGTACAACCATGAATTTAACGCATCGCTCACTCATGGTTATCGCTATCACTGTTGCTCTTTCTGCGTGGGGTAGTGATGAAACCAGCTCACGTCCTATTAAGCCAGAACCGCTTCAGACATTACCAACAGAGCAGGTTTCAGTATCCATCGGGGACGCGACTCTTTTCGCAAATAGAGAGTCTGTTGTGATCAATACCTTAGCAGGTGACGAGCAACGCGTATCCATTGAAGCGTTTAAAGGAATCACTTACGCCGATCAACAACGTTTTCAGCACAGTCACTCCGTCAATTAGAACACAATGCTGATAGCGCTATAGATGCGACACAATTTGGCGCCGTGTGCCCACAGCTTAAAATAACCCAGCAAGAGCAATCTGAAGATTGCTTGAATCTTAATATTTGGCGTCCTTCGGAGATCAATGGTTCAGAGTCATTACCCGTGTATGTCTTTATTCATGGTGGGGACTTTGAATATGGCGCAGGTTCTGATACCGACATTAACGGTGATACCGTCGTGGCTAAAAGATACCATTCGATATACGGGTGGCGTTGGCGCTGGAAAGGCGAACCTCGATATTTTCAAAGAGTTCAGTATAGGTGCGTCGTACAACAAAACGATTCAATTCGGCACAAAAACCTCGGTAGTCGCTGCGCTTCAGCAGCTCCAGTTTCGAGTGGCAAACACACCATTGATGCTGGGTGTGAAACAGATTATTGGCCAGAGCTCGGTGACCTCTGGGCTGGGTGTTGTCGCGGAATACGATAATGCGATTGATAATCGTTGGACCGTTTCTGCGTTTTATGGCCTGGGTAAAGCGACAGTAGAGGGCAGTCTGTCAGACGATGAAAGTGTCGATGCGTATGGTGCTGGATTTCGCTATCAGATAGCTTGCCGATATGGGTTACACATGGGGGTAGACCTCGCTTTTAGTGACGTTGACAGCGCGTTTTATATAACGGTTGGCAGTGGATTCTAATGATGGAAAGGTGGGTGTTAGTCAATCGATTGATTTTTCTACATGCAGCATAGTTTTCATAGCAATCATGAACTAGTATTCTTTTACAACAGACATAACAGGTATCAATATGAAAAATTACGACCCAAATGAATTGGACGCTACGCAAGTATTACTTGATGGTGTCGATACAGATAAACGTTCGACTTTGACTAAGTTAGCGGTTGGGGCTGCGGCACTGCCTTTTGCCTCTGTTTTACATGCAGCCCCTGAAAAACTGGTTGGCCAAAACATCAAACTGATGCCTAACGAGAAAGGGCCATTTGATATCGTTATCGAAAATGGCCGTGTTGTTGATCCTGAAACTGGACTCGACGCAATTCGTCACGTCGGTATTAAAGGTAAGCGTATTGCTGCAATCTCAGACAAAAAGCTGCAAGGCAAAACAATCATCGATGCTGAAGGTCTCGTGGTTGCACCTGGCTTTATCGATATGCACGCTCACGGACAACAACTTCCTGCTGCCCGTGCTCAAGCATTCGATGGCGTAACCACCGCTCTTGAGATGGAATCTGGTCTATTCCCAATCGGAACGTACTACGATATTACTGCTGCTGAAGGTCGCCCGATTAATTACGGCGCTTCTGTAGCATGGACTTACGCTCGTATTCAAGCAAAAGAACCTACGATGCCTGCTCCTGATGGTACGATTGTTTGGTTCCAGAAAGCTTTTTCTAAAAACAATTGGCAAAATACCCTAGCAACCCCAGATGAATTAAAACAAATTCTGGGCTCGGTTGAGCAAGGTCTTAAAGAGGGGGGCTTAGGCATTGGTATTAACGCGGGTTACGCACCAGGTTATGGCCACAAAGAGTACTATGATCTTGCTAAACTAGCAAAACGCTATGAAGTACCAACCTACACTCACGTTCGTTACCTAAACAGCGCAGAGCCACAATCAAGCTTTGAAGCATACCAAGAACTCATTAGCCTGTCGGCGACAACGGGTGCACACATGCACATTTGTCACCTCAACAGCACGTCAGTACAAGATATCGAAGATTGTGCCGATTTAGTTCAATCCGCCATTGATCAAGGTTTAGCCGTTACTACTGAAGCTTATCCTTATGGTGCTGGCTCTTCCGTTATTGGCGCAGAAGTTTTCCGTGGTGACGATTGGTTACAACGTTGGGGTGTGCCAAGCGCTAGCTACATGGAAGCGAATGGTAAAGCACTAAACCAAGAAAAAGTCACTGAACTACAAGCATCAGCGCCCGGTACCGTGGTTGTCATGCACTTCTTAAAACCCGATGAGAACAAAGAAGATCGCGCTAAAATGGACCGTTCAGTATTGTTCCCAGGTGCAGCTATCGCTTCAGATGCAATGCCTTGGATGGATGATAAAGGCGTATTAATTGAAGGTGATGTATGGCCACTTCCAAGCAACGCAATAGCTCACCCTCGCTCACTTGCTTGTTTCTCTCGTTTTATTGAAAAATATGTCGAGGAATACAAAGCGGTAACACTAGTAGAAGCGATGGAAAGAACTAGCTTAAACGCATGTCGTATTCTTGAGGATGCTGTGCCACAAATGGCAAATAAAGGTCGTATTCAAGTAGGTAAAGATGCTGATTTAGCTATTTTCAAACTTGATGAAGTAAAAGCCGTTGCAACATTTGATAAACCAAATGCCCTTTCTACAGGCATGAAATACGTACTTGTAAACGGGACACCTATCATTGAAGCTGGTGAAATGTTGTTAGATTCAAACCCAGGTGAAGCGGTTCGCAACAAAGTTACTGGCTAAGTTATTCTGACTTAAAAGGTTGGGCATTAGCTCAACCTTTTTTATTGCTTACCGAGTAAATATAGACAACGAAAATCGAAAGAGAGCATGCTATGAGCAAGAAGCCTATTCCAGTAACAATTTTAGCCGGATTTTTAGGAGCAGGGAAAACGACCCTACTAAACCATATATTAACCAATGCAAATGGAATGCGCATGGCTGTGATCGTCAATGATTTTGGATCAATCAATGTTGATGCGGAGTTAGTTAAATCTGAAAGTGAAAATATGATCAGCCTAGAGAATGGCTGTATCTGTTGTAACCTTGCAGAAGGACTAGTCGTTTCGGTAATGCGTTTACTCGCATTAGAGGAACGCCCAGACCATATTATTGTTGAAACTTCAGGTATCGCAGAACCCAAAGAAGTGGCACTTCAATTTGAAGATCCGGAACTGCAAGCACACGCACCTTTAAATGCAATCGTGACGACGATCGATGCGGAAAACATTTTAGTGCTAGAAGGCCCAATGGAGACGTTGTCGAAGCAGCAAATTCAAGTGGCTGACATTGTTCTGGTTAATAAAGTTGACCTAGTCGATGCTGATAAACTAGAGCAAGTCAAAGCATGGTGCCGAGTACAAGCTCCGTTTGCTAAATTGATTGATATTTCATTCGGCGAAGTGGATTTACCTATCTTATTTGATGCCCCTGAAAGTACGCGCTTTGTCACTAACAAAATAGCGGCTGATCAAAGGGAATGCCAGCACCATGATTGTCATGATGAGCACTGTCATCACGTGAACCATGATTTCGAAACATTCAGCTTTGAAACTGATCAACCGCTTAATCTACAAAGTTTGTATCCTCTACTGCAACAGTTTTCAATTGATGCTTATCGCATGAAAGGTATTTTAAATTTAACCGATCGTCCTGATCATCGCTGTGTATTTCAGTGCACGGGCCAGCGAGCCAATGTGACGGTTGGAGATGCATGGGAAGATGATGAATCTCGTTCGTCACGGTTAGTCTTCATTGGACCTAAAGGTGGCCTTGATAAAGAGAGTATGCGTAAAAAACTGAACGCACTGGTGGCGTAGTTAGAACGGAAATGGAGTAGATGGCAAGCCTATCAACCTAGCGCTTGCCTATACCTAGCTTACCTCTGCCTACTTTGCATTGACTCATCCTAAGCATCCTTATCTTATTGAATTATTGGCTACTTTCGATTCTATTCGGTTTTTCCAAATCCATATTGCTCATTCCCCTCGCCATCTGAAACAAAATAGTCTTATCGATTTTCGAGACTCTGTTCATCAGTACCTTCTCAGAATCGGTTAACGTCAAAAAGCAGATAAAGACTCAATCGTGGGTTATTGGGGCGTGTTGATCAGCGATTGTTAGCTCGATGGTTAGTCCTCAATGATGGAATCAAAATGACGACTAAATATAGAATAAACCATGATTTGTCCCGCCATAATCGCGCCAAACATCAGCAAGGCGGACAGACCAATATTCGGAATGGGTAAAATGGAGGTCGCAAAGAAGGACTCACTTGCTCCGACAATGATTCGACTACCGGGGACAAGAATGATGATCCCTTGAATAATGTATATGAGTGGTGGAACGTGACGCAATTTTCCCATCCCCAACCCGTAAAGCGTAATGAGTATTGTGCTTACCCATGTACCTACAACCCAATCGGAAGTAAACCAATGTGGCCCCCACATGCCAATTGCCGCGACAGGAAGGCCTAAGAGAATTTCTGTCATACTTGCGTTGAAAATAAGGCCAATAGCGACAGAAATCCCGATCAGTGCGGTGACATGAAGAACGAATGGGATTTCATCAATAAATACCGGTACCGATAATGGTTGATTGATTATGTTGGCTAAGCCTAACCCCATAACAATGCCGATGAATATTTTCATTACTATGAGTGCGCTTTGTGCAAGCAGTTCGATACCTGACCGAAAGTCATTGAGAGCAAGACTGGCTAAGCCGTTGGTGACGGTTAACCCAGGAATAAAAAGGACAATGGAAGAAATGCACAGTGCCAATGTTGGTAAGCCGGGAACCTGTGCCGCTATCATACCGGTTAAAAAACTGGCTACTAAGGCGACAAAGAACTCGACAAGAATGCTTCTTGGCCCAGTCAGGAAAATTTGTGCTAGCCAGGCTATAGCGCCCAGAATAATGGATAAACCGACCGCCAGATAAGTACTGCCAACTAACATTAAATAACATGGCGGAAGCAATAAATTGGCAAAGCACAAGGTACGATTCGAGTAGGTTTCTGAACCTTCGTAATGGGAATGAGTCGAAAACCCTTTAAGCGTTGCGACTAAATCACGTAAGTTAACCGAGGGTGGTTTTTTGTTTTCCATCACGACTTTTTGCGTGGGTTGCTCAAAAATAGTGATGACTTTTGTCGGGGTCACATCAATAGAGACATCAATGTTCTGGCGTTTTGCATAAGCTTGAGTGTATTGAGCTACCGAGTAAGGCGCACAACCAGATTGATGTAATCGGTCCGAAAAGCTCAAAATTTCTTGCTGGCATTGTTCGATATGATTTGTTTGTTTCATTCTGTTTGTTTCTCAATAACCAAGGCGATATATGTTTGAGGGGCATTCTAATTCAATAGTATCCTCATTCAAGCGTAACCAATAGTCGTGTATAGAGGACGGGCTCCTACAAACGAACAAGGCAATGGTTAAAAAGATAGGATTCATTGAATGAGAGGTTATCAGTTTATCGTTGAGGTAAATCAGTCATTGTTGAAGCTGCAACCTCAAAAATAGATCCGCTCACGCAGCTATTTGAAGGCGTAAAACTCCAAATCCATGAGGTGATTGATTTAACTCTGAGGCTTTTCATAGACAGGATCTTAAGAGCTAACTTGTTTATTTAGATAGAAAAAAGGCTTCATTTATGATCAGATAATCGTCGCCAAACAAACTACCTACATCAATAGTGAAGCCGATGACGATTATCTCCTTACAGAAGCAATTTAAGCAATTCTTTAATGCTGACACCCTCCAAAAAATGGCGAAAAGTAC